>JAURKN010000001.1 GCA_030831725.1 Ferruginibacter sp. | reverse complement strand
CCAATCCGCCTTTTTTTGAAAACGACCTGAAATCGATGCATGCAGTTAAGAATGCGTCAAAACATGATACTCAACTGAATTTGAATGAACTGATTGAATTTTACTCTTCGTGCCTCACTGAAGATGGCTTTGGTACCATTTTGATGCCTTTTCACCTAAAACAACAAACCATCAACATCCTTAATGAAAATGGATTTCATTTGCATCAATGGGTGGATGTAAGACAAACCAATGATCATGGATATTTCAGGAGTATCTTGCTTTTTTCAAAAAGTCGAGCCGATAAAACTCAAACGGAGGAAATCTCCATCAAAAATGAATTAGGAAGATATTCGGACAGATTTATATATCTTTTGAAAGAATATTACCTGCATCTTTAGAAAAATGAAAAATAGGGTGTAATCGACAAATTGAGAGAATATTATAAATCATTTCTCCATCATCATACACCAGCATATTCTTTCATGTAATCATAATGCGAAGTAAGAACCCCATTTTTTACAATGGTCGCCTTGTCTATGATTTCGCTATTCCCATCGATGATGTCTTTCAGCACAAATTTGATCAGTTGTTGGCCGAAATATCGGCTTGCATCTCTAGGAAGCTCGTTGGGTAAGTTGCCCACAGCCATGATATCTATGGAATCGGGTAGATAAGGGGCTGTTTTTTCAAAAGTGAATTTATTAACGCCATAAACTGGGTCATCAATGGTGGAATCACCAAGGTTGCAAGGGACTGATCCATATTGATCATCGGTGATGTCGGCAATGGTTTGTATTTTAAAATCCGGTTTTGTGATATCCTCTTTTTCAAAAAGCCGGGGTATGTTGTGATCCCAGTAAATGCCATTCATCAGGATATCTGTGTGCGGATAATATTCATTGAAAGTGCAACGATACAATTCCGGATTTTCATGAAACTCTTTCCTATCGTATTTTTCAGTTGTTTTGTTGCGATATAGATCTCTTCCTTTCAAATGCACATATACCGGATAGGGGAAGGTTTTGTTTAGATAGTCCTCGGGTTCCACCTCATGGATGCCGAGAAGGTTCATGATTTCTAGGATTCCATGAGCCACTCTGCCACTTCCCGTAACCGCTATTTTAATGGGAGGAATCATGAGACCGAAATAAGTATGTATGAGATCATTGAAAGATTTGGCGGAATTCACCCTGTCGAGTTGGAAACTCCCCGTTTTTTTACCATATGCCATGATTCCGTTGTGAGCACCGACAACACCGGCAAAAAAGCCAAATCCGATAATTCTTTTACCATCGGTATGTTCCAGACATTCATAATCGATCAGTGTTATTTTTTTTCGGATGATCTCTTTGATGAGTTTCTGGTTGTAAGGCTGTAATTTTTTGGTATGAGAGAAAAAAAGGTAAGTTTTATTCGGAATCAGCATTTCTAGAGGAACTTCCTTTATGCCTAAAAGTACATTACAGGAACTCAAGTCTTCAGTCAATGTAACACCTGCTTTTTGATATTCCGAGTTTGTATAACATCTGTTCGGACTTTGCTGAACCATGATATTCAAGTCGTAATCTCCTTTTAATAGGAATCTGCATTGTGCGGGAGTGAGGGCTACGCGTGTATCGGGTGGAACTTTCCCTTCCCTGATCAATCCGAGAGTGAGCATGCTTTAAAATTTTCCGAAAGTTACATCATAACCGATGTCGGGTTAAATTTGTGACATGAATTATTTTGAATGGTTTGGGATCCCTGTTTCTCCCAGGGTCGACATGGGACAGGTTACCCGAAAGTATATGGAGATGCAACGTAAGTTTCACCCGGATTATCATGCAGATGCAAGTGAGGAGGAACAGCAGGAAATGCTTGAAAAAACATCCGAATTGAATAAAGCGTATGCTTTGTTCAAAGATGTTGATTCCACTATTGTTTATTTTTTGAAAACAGTAGGGTTATGGAAAGAGGGCCAAAAAGAGAGCCTTTCACCTGCGTTTTTGATGGAAATGATGGAGTTGAACGAGTCTTTGGATGAGGGAGATGATGCAGTGGCAAAGGGGGAGATTCTGTCAAAAATAGAAGCTCAAAATCGTGCAATTGAGCCAATTTTGTTGAAGAATAACGCTGAGTTTTCTGAAAAAGACACAGAACAGATTATTTTGTATCTAAATCAGAAAAAATATTTAAAACGCATTTTGGAAAGGTTGTCGAATTGATGTAATATTGCAACCCGATTAATAATTACTTACTTAGGTAAGATTATTTATTTGAAAGCCCAGGTGGCGAAATTGGTAGACGCAGCAGACTCAAAATCTGCCATTCGCAAGGATGTGAAGGTTCGATTCCTTTCCTGGGCACAAACGCCCTTTCAACGAAGTTGAAGGGGCGTTTTCTTTTTTGAGCGATTCAAGCTCACTTGCATGAGCGAGAAAAAAGAAAACGACATTTAATGCCATAGGTATTGAAAAGGGCTTTGAGTAAGCCCCTCGTAGGAGTATAAGGAACTGCGCAGCGAATCCAACCTGTCCGCCGAAGGTGGATCCTGGGCACAAAAAGTCAGAACGAGAATGAGAGCGAGAGCGATCATGAAGTTCTGACTTTTTTCTTCGCTCACATTCTGTTTCTCATTTTGATGAACATAAGTCTTTCAGGTCTTCCGCAATTAAGGAAGAAAACCGTTTTGAGTAAGCCCCTCGTAGGAGAATAAGTAACTGCGCAGCGATTCCAGCCTGTCCGTCGAAGGTGGATCCTGGGCACAAAAAGTCAGAACGAGAATGAGAGCGAGAGCGATCATGAAGTTCTGACTTTTTTCTTCGCTCACATTCTGTTTGTCTTTCTGATGAAAATATGACTTTCAAATCCTCCATACTTAAGGAAGAAAAACGCACAAACGCCCTTTCAACGAAGTTGAAGGGGCGTTTTCTTTTTAATTTTATCGAGTTGTAACTTGTTTGATTTCTTTGACAATTTCTTATTATGTCTTAATATTGCAGCCCATTCCAAGCCCAGGTGGCGAAATTGGTAGACGCAGCAGACTCAAAATCTGCCATTCGCAAGGAT
>JAURKN010000136.1 GCA_030831725.1 Ferruginibacter sp. | reverse complement strand
TTGAAGAAAAAGGCATTTATTCGATTGAGAAATTCTTGGTGGCCCGTAGGCTGATGTATTGGCAGGCATATTTGCACAAAACAGTGGTAAGCGCAGAACAGATGTTACAAAGAATCATCAAAAGGGCAAAGCATATACATGCCAATTGTGCAGAGCCTTTGAACACATTCATCAATAAAGAAGCTACGGAGTTCACCCTGGAGAAGTTTTGCAATATGGACGATACCGATGTGATGATGGCGATAAAAAATTGGTGTACCCATACAGATCCTATTCTGTCGGCACTTTGCAAAGGAATCATCAACAGGAGTTTGTTCAAATTGAAATTCCGGAACACTCCTTTCGAGCAAGCGGAACTGGAAGAGAAACAAAAGGAAATGGCAGGCAAAATGGGATTGAGTGTTGATGACGCATCTTGGTTGGCATTTGTGGGAGAGGCATCCAGCAGCACCTACAATTTTGAAGACGAGCGCATTCAAATACTTTTCAAAGATGGAACAGTGAAAGATATTTCGGCTGTCGACAACGCGCTCATCCATGAAAATCTGAGGGGCAAGGTGAAAAAATATTACATTTGTCATCATCGATAAGCTCAACCAAAATCGTCATTCATGCAATTCACAGCAGCACAGATCGCAAGCCTGATACAGGGAAACATTGAGGGAGATCCGAATGTTTCCGTTGGTGGTTTTGGAAAAATTGAAGAAGCGAAATCTGGTGAACTTTCCTTTCTAGCCAATCCGAAATATGAAGACTACCTGTATATCACCGGTGCTTCGATCATCATCATCAACCAGCATCAACAACTGAAAACCCCCATTGGCGCAACGTTGATTCGTGTGGAAGATGCCTACAGTGCATTCGCCATCCTCCTGAAAACCTACGAGGAATATAAGTCGCAGATGCTCACCGGAATCCAGCAACCCTCCTTTATCCATGAAACAGCAACTGTGGGAGAACAGGTTTTCGTTGGCGCTTTCGCTTATATCGGAGAAAAAGCCATCGTCGGAAACGGCACAAAAATTCATCCCGGCGTATACATCGGTGCAGGGGTAAAAATCGGTTCCAACTCCGTATTGCACCCCGGTGTAAAAATCTATCACGAATGCGTGATCGGCGATCAGGTGATCATCCATGCCAATACCGTCATCGGTAGCGATGGATTCGGATTCGCCCCTCAAGCTGACGGCACGTTGAAAAAAGTACCACAAATTGGAAACGTGGTCATTGAAAACCAGGTTGAGATCGGTGCCAACACCACCATAGACCGAGCCACCATCGGAAGCACCAGAATCTGCTCTGGCGCCAAGTTGGACAATCTGCTGCAAATCGCCCATAATGTGGAAATAGGCAATAATACTGTCATTGCTGCTCAAACCGGAATCAGCGGAAGTACCAAAATCGGAAAGCAGGTGATGATTGGCGGACAAGCTGGAATCGTCGGACACATTCAAATTGCGGATGGCACGAAAATCAATGCGCAAAGTGGCGTAAGTAAATCCATCAAGACCCCAAATACAGCCGTTACAGGCTCTCCGGCTTACGATTACACCGCCGCTCTTCGAAGCCAGGCGGTTGCCAGAAACCTACCCCAACTCGAAAAACGCATTCAGGAACTGGAAAAAAGAATCGAAGAACTCAGCAAGAGCGGCAAGTCTGAGTAGCCCAATGCTCAGTTATTTAGAATATCTTTGCGCAAAATTCTATTTGCGCCAATGGACAAGAACTTCAATCCAGATAAGCAACATACCCTCTGCGAAGCTGTTTCCATTTCAGGAACCGGTCTTCATACAGGCATTCATGTTGAAATGACCCTGAAACCTGCCAACCCGGGATTCGGATATCAGTTTCAGCGGGTTGACCTAAAAGGAACTCCTGCCATCAAGGCCGACTGCGAACTTGTAACTGATACCTCCAGAGGAACAACCCTGGAACAAGGAGAAGTGAAAGTAAGTACTGTGGAGCATATCCTAGCAGCGCTGGTGGGCATGGGTGTAGACAACTGTCTCATCGAACTGAACGGACCTGAAGTACCCATCATCGACGGAAGCAGTTATCCTTTTGTCGAAATCATAGAAAAAGTGGGCGTGCTGGAACAGGATGCCGCAAAAGCATGGTATTCCATCGATACGAACATCAGCTTCTACGACGAAAACAAAAGAGTGGAAATGACCGCACTTCCCTCTGCCAATTACGAAATAACAACCCTTATCGACTTCAACAGTCCTGTGTTGGGAACACAACATGCCGGACTGAAATACATGTCTGATTTCAAAAACGAAATCAGTCCTTGCAGAACGTTTTGCTTTTTGCATGAGTTGGAAATGTTGTTGGACAACAACCTGATCAAAGGCGGAGACATCAACAATGCCATTGTTGTGGTGGATAAGCCCATCAACGAAACGGAAATGAGCCGTTTGGCGAAAGCTTTCGGAAGAGAGAAAGTGGAAGTGAAAACGGAAGGATACCTGAACAACCTTGAGTTGCGTTTTCCCAACGAACCTGCCAGACATAAACTATTGGATGTTGTCGGAGATTTGGCTTTGATCGGATTCCCCATCAAATCACACATCATTGCCAATCGCCCGGGACATAGCAGTAACGTGGAGTTTGCCAAAAAAATAAAGCAGTACATCAAAAAGAACAAACACACCAAAGACATTCCTGTCTACAATCCCGCTTTGCCTCCGGTTTATACCTTGCAGCAGATTGAAAAGACATTGCCGCACCGCTATCCTTTCCTTTTGGTGGATAAGATCATAGAGTTGAGCGACAATTGCATCATCGGGGTGAAGAATGTTACATTCAATGAACCTTTTTTTCAAGGACATTTCCCGGGAAATCCGGTGATGCCGGGTGTGCTGCAAATCGAAGCGTTGGCGCAAACCGGCGGAATCCTTTGCATCAATTCCATGCCTGAGGGAGAATACGATACCTACTTCTTGAAGGTTGACAACTGTAAATTCAAGCAAAAAGTGGTTCCTGGCGACACCATGTTGCTCAAAATGGAACTGATCGAACCTATCCGCAGAGGAATTTGTGTGATGCGAGGCAGCGTTTATGTGGCAAATAAGCTCTGTACAGAAGGAGAATTCACCGCTCAATTGGTGAAAAGAAATTAATGACCTCAATCCAAACAAAAAGTCAAGCTAAAATGATTCATCCCCATACCTATATCCACCCCAATGCGCAATTGGCTCCAAACGTAAAGATTGATCCGTTCAGCGTGATCCATCAGAATGTGGAGATTGGCAGCGGAACATGGATTGGAAGCAATGTCACCATCATGGAAGGCGCCAGAATCGGAAGCAATTGCCGTATTTTTCCAGGTGCTGTCATTGCAGGGATTCCACAGGATTTGAAGTTTCAAGGTGAAAATACAACCGTTGAAATCGGAAACAATACTACCATTCGTGAATTCGTAACGATCAACAGAGGAAGTAAGGACAAATGGGTGACGAAGGTGGGCGACAACTGCCTTATCATGGCATATAGCCACATAGCGCACGACTGCATCATCGGCAACCACTGCATCATGAGCAACAACACCCAAATGGCCGGGCATGTGGAGATGGGGGACCATGCCATACTTGCGGGCATGTGCGCTGTGCATCAATTTGTTCATATCGGACAGCATGCATTCGTAGCAGGTGGTTCTCTCGTTAGCAAAGATGTACCACCTTACATCAAAGCAGGAAGAACACCACTCAGCTACGCGGGAGTGAACTCTGTCGGACTCAAAAGAAGAGGTTTTACCTTGGAGCAAATCAATAATATCCTTGATATTTATCGCATCATCTACAATAAAAACATGAACACTTCACAAGCCCTGAACTTCATTGAAGAGGAGCTTGATGCCACAGATGAAAGAGATGAAATTGTAACCTTCATCCGTGAAAGTGGAAGAGGTATCATCAAAAGATTCAGCAAAGGAAATTTGGATGACGAATAACCCACTCCTGGAAATCAGACTGGATAACATCGGAAAAAGATTCAACAGAGATTGGATTT
The DNA here is from genome assembly GCA_030831725.1 of Ferruginibacter sp. Classification (GTDB taxonomy): domain Bacteria; phylum Bacteroidota; class Bacteroidia; order Chitinophagales; family Chitinophagaceae; genus Ferruginibacter. Next base: position 4,598 of record JAURKN010000136.1, on the reverse strand, counting down.
TCCGAAATGTAGACGCTCACTTTGTACAAGGAGAAAAATATGCCATCACAGGAGCTAACGGCTCCGGAAAATCAACCTTGCTTCAACTCATCGCCGGACTCATCATTCCAAATGAAGGAAAAGTGAATTACAGTTATATCGATAGTCAAACTTCGATAGATGACCACCATATTTTTTCGCACATTTCCATTGCAGCCCCTTATCTCGAACTTATAGAAGAAATGACACCGGTTGAGCTGCTGACTTTTCATTCGAAATTCAAAAGATTAACCTTGTCCATACCCGAAATATTGGAAGCGATTCAGTTGAACAATGCGGCGGAAAAACAAATACGGAATTTCAGTAGTGGCATGAAACAAAGATTGAAGCTCGGACAAGCTTTTTTTAGTGATACCCCTATTTTACTTCTCGACGAACCCAGCAGCAATCTGGACCAACAAGGAATTGATCTGTATCATCAGCTGATCAACAATCACACATCAAATCGACTCCTCATTATCAGCAGTAATGATCAATCAGAATATCAGACTTGTTCTGTAGTGTATAAAATGGATGATTATAAATGAGAGAGCTCCTGTTAAAATAGAATTGTTCTTGTGATTCATTTCCAATTTTATTTATCAATATCTATTTTTTATTGTCACTTTGAACAAAAGCAATTGAGGTAGAAGCTACCGCTCATTATTCACTTCATTCAATTTTACTTATAAAAATCATATCAATTGACTAAGAAAAAACTGAATTCAAATCATACAATCGTTTTTTGTTTATTCGACTGCTAACGTTGCCATCCTTCAATAATATAATTTTTAAAAAACAGTTTACGTTCACTTTCACCATTTTCAGGCCTAAACCAAACTTCAAATCTTGCTGCATATGGCTTGCCCCAATCTCCCTCATATATCGTAAAGTCTGATGTTGTACTGAATGTAAGAATGCTGTCAGTAGGATTGTAAATATCAATTGCACTCCTATCCGAAAGTCTGTCAGCGGAAAGTGCATACTCCTGTGTGATTTCATAAGCTTTAATGTATATTTTTCCTTTTTCAATTTTTCCTGTCCAAAAATCAAACTGATAAAGACCGGGTTGAAAAGAGTTATAAAGTTGGAAGTCGGTTTTTGTTTTTTTCCAAGTCAATACGGAGTCCGGTCTACTATAGTCCATTGTAAGATCGATAGGATTATCGATCTGAATATTTGTTGGAATCTTTAAATTGTCTGCCCATTTGTCTCCATCAATAGTCTCGATGAAAAATACGAATACGACATAAATAATAAATACAGTAATCGATCCAAGGAAAATAAATCCAGTCAAAATTCCTTTTAACCATCGTTTTTTTGTGAATTGATATATTGAGGATAGAACCAATCCAAGTAAACCGAATCCTAAAAGAATAAAGCTGATTGTCTTAAAGAAGTTACTACTGTTGTCTGCACATAAAATCACAATTACAATTGACAAGCTGAAAAACAGAATTGGTCTCCACCATTTATCAAAACAGAAATCAAATATTTTCTTCATTGTAATTTTAAGTGTATATCTCCGAATAATATCACTCAAGTCAAATTTTACATACCAACTCAATTCGAATAGTCAAGGGCGGCATTTACATTTTTTCGGGTTATTTTTTACTTATACTTTCAAATAAGTCAAAGGGAGTATGTTCTTAATACTATTAACTCACTGCTGAATTTAGCACCTATTTGAAAACACCTAAATTCTCGATTCTTGAACACCCCTACCTTCTGCTGGCAATCAGCAAATTCAAATCGGTGTATTTCAAGTCGAATCTTTCGCTGATGAAGAAATTGGTCAGACTGCCTTTGAATAGATAGATGCCGCTTCTTACATTCACTTTGTGCCAGACGATGTTTTCGATTCCTCCATCTTCGCCTGTTTCTAAAAGCAGAGACATCAACACGTTGCTGATGGCCTGGGAGGCTGTTCGTGCAAATCCGCTGGGTATGTTGGGCACACAATAATGAATCACATCATATTTTGTAAAAACCGGATTCTCATGTGTCGTCACCTCGCTGGTTTCAAAACATCCGCCGTTGTCTATACTCACATCCACTATCACAGAACCAGGACGCATCTGACTGACCATCTCCTCCGAAACCACAATCGGAGTCCTTCCGGATGCTCCACTCAATGCACCAATAGCCACATCGCAAGTCTTTAATTGCTTTCCCAAAATCTTGGGCTCCATCACGGATGTCCACATCCTTACTCCGATATTATTCTGCAAACGCTTCAATCTGTAAATACTGTTGTCGAACACTTTCACACTCGCACCCATGGCCAGCGCCGTTCTTGCCGCATACTCCCCCACAATTCCTGCGCCGATGATGATCACTTTCGTCGGTGGAATTCCGCTTATTCCACCCACCAATACCCCTTTCCCCTGATTCGCATTGCTCAAATACTGCCCGGCAATCAGCATCACGGCCGATCCCGCAATCTCACTCATGCTCCGAACAATCGGATAGTGTCCACTATCGTCCTTCAGGTTTTCGAAGCTGATGGCGGTTACTTTCTTCTCCATCATTTTCTCCAAAATACTTTTCTTGAGTATCGCCAAATGTATAGGTGAAATGATGGTCGTATCCGGATTCAGCAATTCACAATCCTCTTCACTGATGGGTGCGCTTTTCACAATGATCTTGCACTGAAAAATCTCTTTTCTATCGTATACGATTCTTGCTCCCGCCTCCGAATAATCTTTGTCGGTATAATGAGATCCCTTACCGGCATTGGATTCCAAAGCCACTTCATGTCCGTTCGCTATCAACACGCCAACAGCTTCGGGTGTAAGCGCGATACGGTTTTCTACAAACTGTGTTTCTCTGGGAATACCTATGGAGAGCGATTCTCCTCTGGGTTTGATATCTAATTTTTCCTCCAATGTTTCATAAGAAAAAGAAGAAGAAACAAAAGGTTTACTGGCTGCCATGGTTCTGGTTTCGAAATGAGGAAATGCCGATGAAAATCGGTATAGAATTAAATATACGATTTTATCTGTAGTGTCCGCACTTGTCCATCCACGTTTCTGATATCTATCACAGGCCATCCGGCTTCAAACAATCCCGGTGCCCTCTCCGGCCATTCCACAAAACAATAGGATCCCGAGTATATGCACTCTTCCACCCCTGCGGCAATGGCTTCTGCTTCGTTTTTCAGTCGATACAAATCAAGATGATACACCTTTTCTCCCGTCTCCGTAGCATACTCATTGATGATGGAAAAGGTCGGACTTCCCATTTTATCCAAAACACCTAGCCGACGACAAATGGCCTGTGTAAATGTGGTTTTTCCCGCTCCCATTTCCCCACGCAGAATCACACAGCCCGGCTTGCCTAAAATGGTCAACACCTGATCAGCCGCCTGCTGTATTTGCTCCAGATTGAAACTGATTTCCATAATGCAAATATAATTTTCATCATAACGCCATCCGCCAAATCTCAATACAATAAATTTGTACCATGGAAAAGACGGAATGGAAAGTGACGGGAATGACTTGCAGCAATTGCGCGCTAAGCGTAACCCGATTTTTGCAAGGAAAGGGCATGACTGATGTTTCAGTTAACCCACTGGACGGACAAGTTCATTTCATCAATTCCAGTTCAACTTCCGAAGAAATTCTGAAAAAAGGAATAGAACAACTCGGTTACGAGGTTTTGGAAAATGGAAGCGAAATTTCAATTTCCGAAAAACACAGCAGTAAAAATAAAATCAGGTTTTTCATCACACTCCCTTTCACCCTGATACTCATGTTGCATATGCTGCATCCATGGGTTGCGTTGCACTTTTTGATGAATGGATGGATACAACTGGCACTTTGCCTTCCTGTCTTCCTCTTGGGTATGTACCATTTCGGCAAAAGCGCCTGGAGCAGTCTCTTGAGTGGCGTGCCCAACATGAACGTGCTGGTCGCCCTCGGAGCTTTGGTCTCTTTCATATACAGTCTTTCCGGACTGCTCATCTTCCACGATTCGGATTATTATTTTTTCGAAACCACCGCCTCCATAATCACCTTGGTACTTTTTGGAAATTATCTGGAGGAAAAAACGGTTAAGGCTACACGAAGCGCTTTGGATTCCTTATTGGTTCGTCAAAAAGTGATGGCCAACATGATCGCTTTCGACGACAAATATCAGGAACAGGTATTTCCGGTGGAAAGCGTCAACCTAAGAACAGGAGATCTTATCCTGATCAATTCAGGTGAGCAGGTTCCTTCGGATTGTAAAATTCTTTGGGGAGAATGTCTGGTGAATGAATCATTGCTCACCGGTGAAAGTTTGCCCATCAGCAAACAGAAAAAAGACATCTTGATAGGAGGCAGCATTTTGGAAAGCGGCACTGTAAAAGCGCAGGTTACTGCAACCGGAGAGAATACGGTTTTGGCCGGCATCGTGAAACTGATTCGCAACGCACAGCAAAACAAACCGAAATTACAGCAGTTGGCTGATCGGATAAGTGCCATCTTCGTACCATTGGTGATTGTATTGGCTTTAATATGTTTCGGGCTGAATTACTGGGTTGCGTCTGTTTCACTTTCCCAATCCATCATGCGTTCCATAGCCATGCTTGTCATTTC
>JAURKN010000135.1 GCA_030831725.1 Ferruginibacter sp. | reverse complement strand
TCCAAAAATCTCATCTGCGCCTTGTCCTTCCAGCATCACTTTCACACCATTTTCCCTCGCAAATTCATAAACCCTGTTTTGAACAAAAACACTGGATGAAGAAATCGGTTCTTCCTGATGATACATCCCTTTTTCAAAATCACGAACCAGCTCTTCCGCTTTGGGCGTAATCAAAAATGAATCAACAGAAAAAGCTTTTGTGAGTTTCTTTATGTATGACTCTTCGTTCTTTTCAAAACCGGGAAAAATCGCTGAAAATGTTTTTATGCGTTTTGCATCCTGTTGTAAAATATGCCACAATAATGTGCTGCTATCCAATCCTCCACTCAATCCAACGCCCAACGGCACATCGCTCCTGAGTCTTCTTTTTACAGACAAAGACAACATCTCATCCATTTTTTCACTTTCATTTTCATACTTCGATGTTGGATGATGTTGTTCTGAAAAGTATTTCTTTTCTTCTGTCTTTCCTTTGGTGTATGTCAACATGTGACCGGCTTTCAGCGACCGTATGCCCGAAAAAAAAGTTCTTCCCGCATCTGAAGGATCTTTCATCCATCCTAATCCCAAATAAAGTCCGAGCATGCTTTCGTCTTTGTTTTTCTGAACTCCGGCTGCCCAAAGTGCTTTCATCTCGCTGGCGAAATAAAGTGTGTCGTTGTTGTGATGATAATAAAACGGTTTTTCGCCGTAGGGGTCGCGTGCGCAAAACAACAATTGTTCTTGTTCATCCCAAATGGAAAATGCGAACATACCGTCGAATTCATGCATGCAGTTTTGTCCGTAATGATGATATGCTGCGAGAATGACTTCCGTATCGCTTTTGGTGATGAAAGTGTATCCCAGATCTGTGAGTGTTTTTCGAAGCTCGGGATAATTGTAGATCTCTCCGTTATACACAATCGTATACCTATTCAGGTAATGCATAGGTTGTGATGCCGATTCGGTTAGATCGATGATGGATAATCGCCTGTGTCCCAGATGGACATTGCCTTTAGTATTAGACCAATATCCTTCACCATCCGGACCACGATGCGAGAGCGCAGCATTCATCTTACGAATGATCTGCTCTTTATCTGGGCCAACTTCTGTAGATATGATTCCGGATATTCCACACATGCTGTAAATATCCTGATAATTGAAGGTCTGGCAAAAATATAAATGATGGATTTATTTGGCAACCGTAACGGGAACCTTGACTTTCACACTGTCCCATTGCATAATTAAATTGTAAGGGCCGGGTTGCGGATTGTCGAAATAAAGACTGAAATGTTCGACAGGAGTAGTGTTTTTTTCTATTTTTTGCTCGATACGTACCACATCTTTTTTAGGATTGTATAAAAATGCGCCCCAGGTGTCCAGTTCTTTATTCAGGATAATGGTCCATTTTTCTTCTTCCGGGATAGCAAACAAGGTATATCTTCCTTTTTTGACTTTTTGTTTCATGATGGTCACATCTTTGAAAAACTCGATTTCAGTAGCCTCATTTGCACCCAAGCGCCACACTTTTCCATATTCGAGCAATCCGCCAAATATTTTTCTGCCGTTCAATGCTGGTCTGCTATAGATGACCCTTGCAACCAGCGGTGACGTGTTTTTTTGTTGAATTTTCAAAACAGGATAATTGGCTGGACAATAACTCATATCCATGACCGACTGGTCTATATTGGGTGTTTTTTCCTGTCCGAACATCTGGATCGTCATCAATAAAAACAAAGACATGAAAAATATGGATTTCATCATTTATTTTTTTGCGAAGATACCAACTATGAAAATGAAAACGATACCGATTTGCTTCGTTTGATTTTTACCCGTCATAATAAATAGAATTATTTTTTTCAATAGAACGAAATGCAGTTTCACTTCGTGGTATTGAGCTAATTTTGTGGCTTCAAAACATCATCATGAAAAAAATATTTTTACTCGCGTTTCATTTTATTTTCGCTTTGAGTTTAATGGCGCAGGAACCGACTTTTACCTGGACCAACAGCAATACCAAGCCGGATTTAGAGCAATCAATCCAAGTATATGCCGATAATCTCGGCGGATATCTTCTGGTGAATAAAATGCCCCCAGCATCGGGTAGTTTTGCCCCTTCGGTGACTGCTGAATATTTCAATGCCCAAAACGAAAGGGTTTACAAGAAGAATGTGACGGTTGAAGTGATGGAAGATTTTGTAAATGTTGTACTGCTCAACAATAAGGCATATTTGTTGAAATCGTTGTTTACGAAAGAAAGTGGGGTAAATACGCTGTATGCTGTGCCTATCTCTTCTTCTGGAAACTATGAAGATGCGAAAGCAATCGCAACAATACCTACTGAAAAGCTTTCTGCACGTGGATTGTTCCATGCAAGCTGCTCTGAAGATGATAGTAAACTGATCGTAATTGCAGAGCCTAATTTCACAAAGGATCAAAATGAAAAAATCACACTGACTTTATTCAATGATAGATTGGAAACGATTTGGAAGACGGAACAAACTTTTCCATATCTCTGGACCCGTGCGGTATACAATAAGCCCTATGTCAACAATGCAGGGATGGTTTACCTTCTCAAAAAAACAGATATGAAAGGAGAGGGAATAACCTATTCTGTTTTCAGTTATGATGGAACGAAGATGAAAGAATACAAAATGGAGTTGGATGGGAATAAAAAAGCGGCGAGTTTGGTTTCTGATCTTTCAAAAGATGGAGATTTACT
>JAURKN010000134.1 GCA_030831725.1 Ferruginibacter sp. | reverse complement strand
AGAGGAATTATCTTATTTTTTCCCATTCTGACCCTTCCGGCCTTTTCATTTTTATATCCGGATTTTGCTGTAAAAACAGATCCCAAAAATATTTCCATTGGAATTGAAAAATCCAGCACCGCTTCAACATCGGGCCTTGCAATCTATCAGAATATGAATCTACATAAGGCAGGGTTGTCTGAATCCGCTTTTTTGTTGGCATTAAAAGGTTTTGAATCCTTGAAGAATAGTGGACTATTGAGAAATACCAACATTCTGACCATTTGCGATTTCTCCAAGGCTTCCACCGAAAAGCGTTTTTTTGTTATTGATATGGAATCATGTCGTTTGCTTTTCAACACATTGGTTTCTCATGGCAGAAATTCAGGAACAAATTATGCTGTACAATTTTCGAATGAACCATCTAGCTATAAAACTAGTTTGGGTTTTTATGTCACACGTTCCACATACAGTGGCAAACACGGTTATTCACTTCACCTGGATGGATTGGAAAAGGGGATCAACGATATGGCTTATCAAAGAGCTATCGTAGTGCATGGTGCGGCCTATGTTTCCGAGTTTTTGGGTAATTCCCAAGGATATATCGGTAGAAGTCTGGGTTGCCCGGCTTTGCCAGAGAAAATTGCCGGTAAAGTGATTGATGAAATCAAGGATGGTTCTTGTTTTTTCATATATGCGCCTGAGAAAAAATACATCAGTCAATCTCCTGTTTTACGAAATGCAGACAAGCATAATTCCATGGCGATGAATTGACAATTTTCGTTTTCTTTGCTTTACCTTCACTGAAAAAAAAGCATGCATTTTCTTTATGGTACCGGTGTGGCGATGGTCACTCCATTTACTGCGTCTGGTGATGTTGATTTTAAAGCCCTCGAATTTTTAATTGATGATTTGATTTCAAACGGAGTCAATTATCTGGTGGCTTTGGGAACAACCGGGGAAACGCCGGTATTAAGCAAGTCTGAAAAAAAAGACATCATACTTTGTACCTACGAAAAAACTTCAGGTCGGGTTCCTGTGGTGGTGGGTATAGGAGGAAACGATACTCGCTCCGTATTGGAAGATCTTTCTTCGTATCCCCTCGATAAAGCCTCAGCCATTCTAAGTGCAAGTCCGTATTACAACAAGCCCTCACAAGAAGGTCTTTTGGCTCATTACAGACTTTTGTCAACACATACACCTCGTCCCATCATTTTGTATAATGTTCCCGGAAGGACAGGCAGAAACATGTCTGTATCCACCACTGTGGAGCTGGCTCAATCATGCGATAACATCATCGCCATAAAAGAGGCGAGCGGAGATATGCAGCAATGCATGGATATCCTAAGGTTGGTTCCTGACAATTTCATTGTGGTGAGTGGCGACGATAATCTGGTTATTCCTCAAATCGCTTGTGGTATGAAAGGTGTAATCAGTGTTGCAGCAAATGCGTATCCTTTGGCATTTTCAAAACTCGTAAACCATTGCTTGAATGGTGAATTCAAAGAAGCCAAAATCATAAACGACAAACTGATGGATGCTTATCAGATGATGTTTGAAGAAAACAATCCCGCAGGTATCAAGTGTTTTCTGAAAAACATGGGAAAAATGAGTGAGCAACTTAGGCTGCCATTGACCCCGGTTTCACCAATTCTTCAAGAAAGGATTTCGTCTTGGGTAACTGCGAATGCCTCATTGCTCAAACCTTAACGCAGGTTCCTTCCAATGCCAGTATCGTATTTGGGAAAATAGTTTGTGTTTCGATAAGGAAGGGGTCCAGTTGTTCATATTTGGATGAAAAATGTCCGATCATCAGTTTTTTCACTCCGGCTTTTTTTGCCACGAGTCCGGCCTGCACTGTGGTACTGTGATGGTGTTTCTCCGCCCTTTCGTTTTGATCTTTCAGATAGGTGGTTTCATAATACAACAAATCAACCCCCTTGATGTGTTCGATCATTTCTTCGTGATATAAAGTATCAGCGCAGAATGCATATTTCAAAGGAGTATCACCCGGAAAAGTTAGCTCTTCTTTTGCTATGATTGTCCCTTTCGGATGAGTGTAATCTTTTCCTTTTTTCAATGTTTCCAAATACGATTCAGGGATTCCGTATGATTTGATTTTTTCCGGATTTATTTTTCTTGCACTTTTCTTTTCTGTGAAAATGAAACCATGACAGGAAATTCTGTGCTGTACCGGGAAACAGTAAATCTCACAAGATTCCGTATCCGCAATTTTGCCTTCTTCAGGTAAAGGATGAAAATAAAAGGGATAACTGAATTGAGATTCGGAGGCCTCCATCTGCAGCATGATTATTTTTTCGAGCAGCGCGGGACCATGAACATGCAGTTCCTGTGTTCGGCCCAGTAAACTCATGCTGGTCATAAGTCCGATCAAACCGAAATAATGATCACCATGCAGGTGAGAGATAAAAATGTGGCTGATTTTGCTGCGTTTGAGCTTATATTTTGTGAGCTGTAGCTGTGTACCTTCTCCGCAATCAACCAAGAAGCAATCCTTGTCCGTTTGAACATATTGCGATGTAGGGTTCCTGCCATAGGCGGGAAGTGCCGAATTATTGCCAAGTATGGTGACTGATATCAAGGGTTGTGATTTGACGATTAATCTTCTCCGTTCAAAAGCTCACGTTCTATTTCCTCCATTTGTACGATATCCCAAGCCTCACTCTCCGTAGGTGTCACATTCAACACATCTTCCATTTCCAATTCTGTTAGCTTTTCCATCAAAGAATCAGGTATTCCACAAATCACAAATGAATGGTCGTCCTGATAAAATTTTTCATGCATCTCTATCAGCATCTGAACCAACTCCGGACAGGTATTCTCCACTTCATCAAAATTCACAACCACATTGGGGTTTTCCAATTTCAGAAGTTCTGTCAATATGCGTTGAAGTTCCGACGTCTTTTCTGCAGTTATGTCAGAATCCATGGGTTTTAGTACAGTAAATCGCTCTTTGGTATCGGTTTTGACATTCATAATCTGAAAGCGGTTGATTGGCGTAAAAATAATCAAGTTGTGAAAATCTCTGAGATACAAGATATTAATTCTCATTGTCATTTCACAAAACTTTATCAACACCCATGACATAAGGCTTAAAAACTTGACCTACTTTTCAACATATCAACAATTTTTAAAGCCCTAAAAGAAAACCGTTCATTTTATCGTTATCATTGTATCATTAAAACTAGGACCCATGGACAACAATTTTTCATCACAAGTCAAAGAGATCATCTCCTACAGCAGAGAGGAAGCGCTCAGACTTGGCAACGATTTCATCGGAACCGAACACCTCGTGTTGGGCTTAATCCGAGAAGGAGAGAATACGGCTGTGAAAATTCTAAAATCACTCAATATCGATTTGTATGAATTGCGTAAAGAGATAGAAAGTGCGGTAAAAGACAAAACTGGAAAAAATATCGCAAACATCAATTCTCTTCCATTAACCAAACAGGCAGAAAAGGTGATTCGAATCACCATGCTTGAGGCCAAATCGCTCAAAAGCAGTCAGGTGGAAACAGAACATCTCATGCTATCAATACTGAAAAACAAGGAGAATGTGGCTACCCAGATTTTGCTGCAATTCAACGTGGATTATGAGACCTTCAAAAGTGATTTGGGTATTGTCACCAGCAAACCGCCTCAGGCAGAGTTCAATGATGATGATGACTTTGACGAAGAAAGAAAACAATACGGACAAGCTCCAAAATCCGGAAGAGGGGCTGGTGCCACACCATCCAAATCAAAGACTCCGGTTCTTGATAATTTTGGAAGAGACATCACCCGTCTAGCAGAAAACGGAAATCTTGATCCGATTGTTGGTAGGGAAAATGAAATAGAAAGAGTTTCTCAGATTCTTTCTCGCAGAAAGAAAAACAATCCTATCCTCATAGGTGAACCTGGCGTGGGTAAGACTGCTATTGTGGAAGGACTTGCATTGCGCATCGTACAACGTAAAGTATCAAGGGTTTTGTTCGACAAACGTGTGGTGAGTCTTGATCTCGCAGCTTTGGTTGCCGGAACGAAATACCGCGGACAATTCGAAGAGCGCATGAAGGCCATCATGAATGAATTGGAAAAAAATCGTGATGTCATTCTTTTCATCGACGAAATTCATACCATCGTTGGAGCAGGAGGAGCAAGCGGTTCTTTGGATGCGTCAAATATTTTCAAACCTGCCTTGGCCAGGGGCGAACTGCAATGCATCGGTGCTTCGACGCTCGATGAGTATAGAATGCACATCGAAAAAGATGGTGCGCTCGATCGTCGATTCCAGAAAGTGATCATCGATCAACCTTCCGTGGAAGAGGCCATTGAAATCCTGAACAATATCAAGAACAAATACGAAGATTATCACAATGTCACTTATAGCCAGGAGGCGATTGAAGCTTGCGTGAAAATGAGCGACCGCTACATGACCGACAAATTGTTGCCGGACAAAGCCATCGATGTGTTGGATGAGGTTGGAGCCCGTAAACACATTAAAAACATCAATGTCCCTGAAAATATCCTCGAACTGGAACGTAAGATTGAAGACATCAAGCTGGAAAAAAACAGGGTGGTGAAAAGCCAGAAATTCGAAGAAGCTGCTTCCCTCAGAGATACGGAGAAAAAACTCCAGGAAGAACTGGAAAGGGCTAAGCTAGATTGGGAAGAAGAAAGCAAACACAAAAGATTCCCTATTGAAGAGGAAGATATCGCAGAAGTAGTCTCCATGATGACAGGTATTCCTGTAAAGCGCATGGTACAGGCAGAAACTGACAAGCTCAGAAGAATGTCAGAAGACCTGAAAGGTGCGGTAATCGGTCAGGACGAAGCGATTGTGAAGGTGGTTAAAGCCATTCAGCGAAACAGAATCGGACTGAAAGATCCCAAGAAACCGATCGGTACTTTCATCTTTCTCGGACCTACCGGCGTTGGAAAAACGGAATTGGCAAGATCACTGGCTAAACATATGTTTGACAGTGAGGACGCGTTGATCCGTATCGACATGAGTGAGTACATGGAGAAATTCACCGTAAGCAGACTCATCGGAGCTCCTCCCGGATATGTTGGCTACGAAGAGGGTGGTCAACTCACGGAAAGGGTCAGACGCAAGCCATACAGCGTCATTTTGCTGGATGAGATTGAAAAAGCCCATCCGGATATTTATAACATTCTTCTTCAAGTGCTCGATGATGGTCAATTGACTGACGGACTTGGTCGTAAGGTGGATTTTAAAAACACCATGATCATCATGACATCCAATATCGGAGTAAGGCAATTGAAAGATTTCGGAGACGGCGTGGGCTTTGCCACACAATCCCGTCAGGAAAGCATGGATGAAAACAACAAGGCCATCATTGAAAAGGCGCTCAAACGTACATTCAGTCCGGAATTCTTGAATCGTATCGACGACGTGGTCATTTTCAATTCCCTCAACAAGGAAAATATCTTCCAGATCATCGACATACTCATGAAAGGCGTGATGAAGAGACTTGTCAATCTCGGATTTACCCTCGAGCTCGCTGAAGATGCCAAAGATTTCATCGCAGAAAAAGGATACGATAGTCAGTTTGGAGCAAGGCCACTTCACAGGGCCATTCAAAAATACCTGGAAGATCCTCTGGCTGAAGAAATTTTGAACACTACCATCAAGGCAGGAGACATCGTGCTGGCCGAGCTCGATAAAGAGGCTGGCAAGATCATTTTCAAGATCAAGGAAGAGCCCAAGAAGAAAGAGAGGAAATCCCAAGCCTGATTCCAATAATTAAATCAATACCATGGCGCAGATGAAAATTTGCGCCATTTTTATTTTGAGGAAACATGAATGTCAAAACATTGCTTCAAGTTTCTTTACTTTGCTCATCAATTGCAAAAAAATCCATGAAGAAGTTAAAGATAGCCATTGATGGTTGGTCATCTTGCGGGAAAAGTACGCTTGCAAAGCAGATTGCGAAGCATTTGGGCTATACTTATATTGACAGCGGAGCCATGTACAGGGCAATCACACTCTTCTTCATGAGAAACAACATAGATCTTACCGATGCTTCGACAATAGAAAATGCCATATCTCAAATTTCACTTCGATTCATACCTTCAGCCAATGCCCAAACTTCAGAGATTTATCTCAACGATGAGAATGTGGAAATGCAAATTCGTTCCATGGCTGTTGCCGATGAGGTGAGCAAGGTTGCCGCATTGAAACAAGTACGTGATTTTGCCGTTAGTCAACAACAGGAAATGGGAAAACACGGAGGAGTGGTGATGGATGGAAGGGATATAGGCACTGTTGTTTTTCCTGACGCAGAAGTGAAATTGTTTATGACCGCTTCTCCGGAAATCAGAACCAAAAGAAGATATCTAGAAATGGCTGAAAAGGGTATCGAAATAACGATGGAAGAAGTGATGGAGAATCTGAAAAAAAGAGATCACATAGATTCTACAAGAATGTTCAGTCCCTTGACACAGGCGACAGATGCCCTTGTTATAGATAATTCCAACCTTACAATGGAGGAGCAACTTGATGTAGCGATGAAATTGATTCAGGAAAAAATCAATCTAGCGCAGGACTGATTTTTACCGAATTCTGCCAATCAGTGATTCCATAGAATCGGGTTAACTTCATAATGATTTCTTCCACCATCGCATCGGGGCAGCTAGCGCCGCTTGTCATAAGAATTTTTACTTTTTCTGTTTTTGGCAGATAATCTGAAGTTTCCTTTTTAATGCCATGATGAAAATCAAAATGAGAAATCATTTTGGAATCAATCAGTCTGTCTGGGTGGTCGATATAATACGTGCTTAGCTTTTCTTCGCAGAGTTCCACCAGATGGGACGTGTTGCTGCTGTTGTACCCGCCAACTACGATAGCGAGGTCTGCTTCCTGTTCCAAAAGACCATATACGGCAGACTGGTTATCATTTGTCGCGTAGCAAAGCGTGTCTCTGGTATCTGCAAAAAAATCAGAAACAGATTCATGTGCTGATCCAAAAACTTCAATCATGATGATCTTCAGATAATCCGCAATGGCTTGCGTGTCGCTGGCCAGCATCGTAGTTTGGTTTACGACACCGATTTTCTTCAAGTCTTTTGTGGGATCAAAACCCTCAGAGCATCGTCCTTCGAAAATTCGGATGAAATCAGAAAGTCCCATTTTACCTGCAATGAAATCACCCAGCTGAATGGCTTCCGACATGTCATTGATCACTATCGCTGGAGCATGGTATGCCGCATGTGAAAATGTGGCTCTTGTCTCTTCATGCTTTGGTTTTCCATGAATGACCAGGCTATATCCTTTGGAAGCGATTTGTTCGCTTCTGTTCCAAACTTTTTCAACAAAAGGACAAGTCGTGTTGTATTTTTCAACCGATATTCCTTTTTCAAGAAGCACTTTCTCCATGTGGAGTGTGGTTCCAAAAGCAGGAATAATCACAATGTCATCTTTAGTAAGCTCATCCAGCGGAATCAAGGTATTTCCCAATGTGTCCTGTAAAAAACGAACACCTCTTTTTTGCAGATCCTGATTTACTGTGGGATTATGAATCATTTCACTCAACAGAAAGATGCGCTTGCCTTCATTTTCATCAATGGTTCGGAATGCGATTTCAATCGCGTTTTCGACACCGTAGCAAAAACCGAAATGACGTGCAAGATAGATTTCCAATGGACCGAAATCCAGACGGGTAGGAGTGAAATCCTTTTTCATCTTGTCGCTCTCTTTTCGTTTTTCTTTGATCCTGCTGATCAATGGGCTTCTGTAAGTGAATGGTATCGTAAATTGCTTCATAATTGTGATGGTCAAAGGTAATATAGTTTCAATACGATTCGACCTTCATTAGAAACAAAACAGAAGACTTTATGTTTAACCGCACCGCACTTGATTTTTTAAGAAAATCAACCATATACGAAGTAAATCTAAGGCAATATACCAGCGAGGGAACCATAGAGGCTTTTATGAAACATCTGCCAAGGATTAAAGATATGGGTGTAGATGTGATCTGGTTGATGCCCATACATCCCATCGGAAAAACCAATAGAAAAGGGAGTTTGGGAAGTTACTACAGCATATCCGACTACAAACAAATCAATCCCGAATATGGCGATTTGAATGATTTTGCTACGTTGGTGCAACAAGTACATCAATTCGGAATGAAAATCATCATCGATTGGGTGGCCAATCATGCTTCCTGGGACAATATTTGGACAACTAAACACCCGGAATATTTCTGTAGGGATTCAAATGGTCAGTTTCAATCTCCATACGATTGGTCCGATGTGATACAGTTGGATCACTCCAATCCAGATGCTCATCAAGCTTTGACAGACGCCATGTGCTATTGGGTTGAAAATTACGATATAGATGGTTTCAGGGCAGACCTCGCTCATCTCACTCCTTTGTCATATTGGGTCAATGCGAGAATACAAACAGAAAAAATCAAGCCCGGATTGATTTGGCTTGCGGAAACAGAAGATGCCAGCTATTATGAGGCTTTTGATGTGAATTATGCTTGGAAATGGATGCATGCTACGGAGGGCTTTGTAAAACAAAAGCATGATTTATCCGTATTGCTGGATGCGTTAAAAATGCAAAATGAAACCAATCCTCCCCATTTGTTTCAACTGTATTTTACCTCCAATCACGACGAGAATAGCTGGAATGGAACTGAGTTTGAAAAGTATGGCATTTACGCTGATGCTTTCGCGGTGTTTAGTTTCTTTTTTGCAACTTCTGTACCTTTGATATACAGCGGGCAGGAGATACCCCTCACTAAACGGATTGAATTTTTCGATAAAGATGCCATGGATTGGAGTAAAATGGAAAAGCAGGATTTTTACAGTAGGCTCGCCCATTGCAGGAAAAAAGTTTGCACATCTGATGTTTTTTCTTTTCTTGAGTCGAAACATAAGATGTTATGCATGAAAAGGGGGGATGATGAAAATCATGTTTTCATTTTCATGAATTTAGGAGAAGACATGGAGGATTTTCATTTTCAATTCGAGGTAGGCGTTGGATATAGAAATGTGATGGTTGATGATGCAGATCCGATTTTTTCGGAGGTCCATGTTAAACTCAATCCTGGAGATTACATTCTTTTGAAAAGGATATAAAAAATCCCGTTTATGTTGGTAAACGGGATGATTGAAATAATTTGAAAATGCCTTAGTCCAGCGTGATTGGATATTCGTAAAGTCCTTCATATCCCGGGTAGAATCCACTGATGGTTACCTGGTTTGAAGATCCTATCGTTTTTCTCATTTCATCTACCGATTTCACGTCTTTGTCATTGACTCTCAGAATGATGAATCCGTCTTTCATACGCGTTTGGTCGTAAAGGGCGCCTTGATTGATTTTTTTAACCACGACACCGCCATCCACTCCGTATTCGACAGCTTTTTTGGAATCCAGTGTTGCAAAATCGGCACCGAGCAAATCCAACTTGGAATCATTTCTGACTATGTCGAAGTTGCCTGCTTTGTTTTTCAATGTTACGGTGAACGTGAGTGGTTTTCCATCTCTTATGACCACTACAGGAAGTTTATCCCCTGGTTTGTGTCTGCTTACCTGATCCTGAAGCTCACCACCGCTTGTTATGTCGATCCCATTTATTTTTTTGATTTGGTCACCTTTTCTGATACCTGCCAGATAAGCTCCTCCGTCTGATTGTGCCTCAGTGACGTAGATTCCATCTGTGGTTCCTGCATCGATTCCCAACTTTGTTTTTTGATCTTCACTCATGCTTCCAGCCTCACCAAATTGAATTCCCATGAACCCGCGCTGTACAGTACCGAATTTGATGATGTCGTCCACCACTTTTTTGGCGATGTTCACCGGAATGGCATAGGAGTATCCTGAGTAGTAACCTGTAGGTGATGCGATGGCCGAGTTTATTCCGATCAGTTTACCATCTGTGTTGATGAGTGCTCCTCCGCTGTTACCCATATTCACCGCAGCATCAGTCTGTATGAATGATTCCACCGCACCACCTGGATTCCCGGATTTGTCCTTGTTCAAACCCAAGCTTCTGGCTTTGGCGCTAACGATCCCGGCAGTTACCGTTGTTTCAAGGTTCAGAGGATAGCCGATGGCCAATACCCATTGTCCGATTTTGACTTCGTCTGAATTTCCATAAATCAGGAAGGGAAGGGCCTTTGCGTCGATTTTGATGACTGCGAGGTCATATGCGGGATCCGCACCTATAAGTGTGGCTTTGTATGTTTTTCTGTTGTTGAGGGTTACCGTGATTTCATCCGCGTTGTCAACCACGTGGTTGTTTGTTACAATAAATCCGTCATCACTGATGATTACACCCGAACCGGATGCTTTTTGCTCGGGAATGATGTTCATTCTGCCTCCTCCGAAAAACTGTTCAAACAAATCATCGCCGAAAAAGTCGCTGAACGGACTTTGGCGCATTCTGGGCAGGTTGTTATTCACCTGTTTGGCATTTGTTTTTGTTTTGATGTGCACTACGGCAGGAAGGGCTGCACTCGAAGGAGCGGTGAAATCAATGCCAACCCCCGGTGGCAAGTTACCCTGTCCCATTCCTGCCAATCTGTAATTTTCAGGCAAGGTATTTACCGCTTGCCCGCCGTAAACATGCTTTTGTTCGGCAAATTTTCCATAACCCCAAACAACGGCTAGGGTTGTGGCAGCACTGATTCCAATGGTCGCAAAAATCTGTTTGATTTTCATTTTGGTATGATTTATTTTCTGTTTCTATCAGGTATGATATCAATTATCATACCATCACTGCAAACTTAAAAAGGGCTGACAAATTGTACATTTCCTTCTGTCATCTTTAACAAATCATTATTGAGGTTTTTTCTCAAAAAGACCTGAGAGAAATGACATCGTGTCTATACCGTCCGCATAATCAAAAAGTCCAGGGCATTGAGTATCACCGGGTTTGATATGTCCAGGACCGACAATACATTGTAACTCAGGCTTTGATTTTAGGCTTTGCATAAGTTCTTCTTCATTTTGATAAAACTCATAGTGAAGCATGCCGAGTGGCGAGAAAAAAGATTGTTCTTCTATCAAAAGCGTGCTTTCACTGCTCATGTAAGCTTTGTTGTTCAACAAAAGCAAGGAGAGTTGATAATCATAATTGTTTTTATACCTGTGGTGCCCGATAAAATAGCCATAACGGTTGAAGGCATTGATAAGTCTGACAAAATCATACCCATATGGCACGTAGATTTTAGTGACATTTCTGCAGCCCAGTCCAAAATAGAGGTGCACGTCATCACTGAGATTATTGAGTTCTTCTTCGGATTCATTTCCGGAAAGGACTGCTACCGATGTTCTGTTTTTGCGAATGATGTTCGGGTATTTAGAAAAATAGTATTCGAAGTGGGTGGCTGCCTGATTGCCACCTGTAGCGATATAGGCATCGCAGCCTTTCAGCTGGTCCGCTATCTGGATGTATTCTTTTGTTTCAGGGAATTGCTCATGTAAAAATTGGATAACAGCTGGGATCAGGACGTCGTCTTTGGAAGAAACTTTTATTGTGGCGATATGCCCTGAAATGAAAACGCATAGAAGATCATGAAAACCTACCATCGGTATATTGCCGGCCATAACGATTCCAATTTTTTTAGGCAGGCGTTCTTCTGAGGGTAAATCGTATTTCGCCAACCAATCCTCAAGTCGATTTTGAGACAAAAAATCCTCAGTGATCGCTGAAATTGATCTATTT
>JAURKN010000133.1 GCA_030831725.1 Ferruginibacter sp. | reverse complement strand
CATTTTTCTTGAAGCTTTTGCAGAATCTGTTTCCGCATATTTGTCAGAAAGGTAAATCACTTCGGTTATGCCTGACTGTATGATGGCCTTGGTACACTCATGACATGGGAATAAAGCGGTGTAGATTTTACATCCTGCCAGATCCATACCTATGTTGTTCAGAATGGCATTAAGCTCCGCGTGACAAACAAAAGGATATTTGGTTTCCATGAAAGGCCCTTGTTTGCCCCATGGAAAAACATCATCATCACAACCCATCGGCAAACCGTTATACCCGGCCCCTACTATCTTATTATTCTTGCTGACGATACAAGCGCCTACACGGGTATGGGGATCTTTACTTCTTCGAGCCGACAACAGCGCGACACACATGAAATATTCATCCCAACTGATGTAATCGGTTCTCTTGTTCATGTGAATCCGTTTGTGCGGCTGAATCAATCTGCTTCCATTGTCATTTGAAAATCATGACTTTTTTGAAAGCATCAATTTTTGTCGGTATGTTTTTTTATTATGTTGAACTACCACAAAATAAAGTCCTGAGCTCTGCTTGTTCAAAATATCCTGAATATTACGTTCAATAGAAAGTCTGTCACCTCTGAGTTCAGCAACCCTTTTCCCTTGAGTGGAAATCAGATTCAGTTGCAGTATTTCACCAGCCCTATATCCGGGTATGCTCATCTGTATGGCACCATCTGCCGTCGGATTGGGGTATAACGAAATATTTTGATCGAAATTTACAGACTCTGTAAATGCCATTTCATCATTGGAACCCGACTTGGTATACAATACAGGAACAGTCCTGGTATTTACCACAGCTGGCGCTGTATAAGTAGCGTTTACCCAAACACGTTGTCCTATAGATTGCGCATCTGAATTTCTCACCTTGATACTCACCCACCCTGTTGTTGATGGTGTAAATTGTAATGTTAGCGGAGATGTATTTGTAGTTACAGCAGAACGAGTGTTTAGCAAAATATTATTTGAGTTATACAAGTTCAGTGTTTGTGAATACCCACTTACTTCGGGATACACCAAAATACTGATGTTTTTCCCTGCTTCTACATATATGCTTCCGGCAAGTCTCTCTGCAGTTGATTTTTCAGGCAAACGTCCTCCTTGCTTCAAAGATTTGACATGACTATCTCCTAGATCATCCGACATTTCCCACTCCTGCGTGGTTTCCGTTTTTCTTTCGGGCTTGGCTCTTGCAGCCAGATAAGCATATAAATCTGCAACAGTATTTAGTGTTACACCAGCTGGTTTTGGTGCCCATATGGAATAACCATGTCCTCTTGCTCCTGAAATGGTATGTCCTACCGGAGCTGTTTTAATCAACACCCTTCCATCCGCATACACCCTGGTTGTAGTCAGGCCATGCGCTCCGGAAAAATCTATAAGGTCCAAATTCCTCCAGTCACCTGAAACGCTAACCCATACTTCTTCATCTTGTGTATTGTTTGAACTGGTGCTGAATTTGTCTGTAATGCCAATTATCGCCTGATTTGTTCTCTCAATGACAAGATGATTTTCCTTGGTTCCTTTGGCATAGAACGGAGCTTGAGTGCCTGTCAATGAAGTAGGTACGGCATAGTTTCCGTTTCTGTAATTCAATGCCTGATGTGCCTGTATGATGTTTACCAGATCTGCGCGAACCGGAAGGTCGGTCGTATTGGTTGGAAGATGGGTATACCTTTTTCCTGTTGTTCCGATATCGAAGAGGTCTTCGAAGAATACACCCGGATTCCCATCTAGGGCAAAAACCACAGCATAGGCGGCAAAAAGTCTTGGTTCTCTCGGATCGATATGCTGTCCGTTTCCGCCAAGCTCTTGTCCTGTATTCCAACCAGCGGCGTTACCTAGAGCTCTGCTGTAACGTCCTGAAGCATCGAGAATCGGTCTGAAATTATCGTGGTTGTTCACAAATGGAACTGTTCTGTGTACGCGTTTTGTTGCATAGTCATAATAGCGAAGACTTTGTTGTTCTCCGGGTATAGACTGCATGTTGTATCCACCCTGACTCAATACCATGCTATATAATCCACCGGAAGGACAATACCCTCTCAGTCCGAAATCGAAGGTACCTGTATGAAGTTCATTCCCGCTCCGAACGGCATTCATGTAATTGTCAAGATCCCCTTTGCTACCAATCCACTCTCCCAAACAAAACATTTCATTGTTCCCTTTGGCAAAATCAGGCAATGAGTACTTGGTATTGTATATCAAATCCTCCTGAACAAAAATCGGATAATGTTTGACCGCATCAAATCGCCAGCCATCAAAGCCTGTCTGTTTTTTCATCCACATCATCCAATTCCTTGCCTCCGTTCTCATATAATCAGGATATTGCTGTGGATTGAAATAATTCCTCGGCTCAAGCCCAACAACTACAGCCCCAGATGTGGGAATATTGGAACTCTGCCCAAACGCACCTCCATCATAAGAAACATCCGGACCAAAAAAAGGACTGCATATGTCTCCTGTGGTGCAATTATTTGCCGCATTGGGATAAAAGTTGGTGTAGTTTTTTGACCATCTTCCTGCTCTAGTCCAGTAATCACTCAAACTCTCATTGATGGATGGTGTTGCATATGAAACATACCTGAAATTTTTATACCCGCTAGCATTGGCCATGGAATAAGGAGATTGAGGATCTTGACCACCTGCGCCATAGTTTGTTCCTGCTTCATTAACATGATTGAGCACAATGTCTTCGATTACTTCCATACCATTGGCATGCATGACCGCCACCATGCGAAGCAGTTCATTTTTGTTTCCCATGGAAGTTCTAACTGTCATGGAATCTCCTCCTCCTTTTTGATATTTATCACCCAAATCGTAATGGTCGAAAGGATTGTAACCTACGGAGGCGGGGCTGTTACATTTGTATGCAGGAGGTATCCAAACCGCGTCAATACCGATATCTCTCAGTCTTGGTGTGAGTTCCGTCAAATAATCAGCCCATTTGTTGCGGAAATTGTTGTTTTTATAATCCCACCAAAATCCTTGCAGCACCACCCTTTTGGTGCGTTGTGCAAAGCCTAGGTTCAGGAGCATGGCTCCGAGCAAGAGCAAAAGCAATCTTTTCATCTTGTTGATTATTTTCCACAAGTTAATGAAAAGGTGAAAATCATGCGCTACTTAAATTCAACATGTGTTGAGAAAAATTGCGTTGTTTATCACACGACCAAATATTCCATAAAAAGTAATGGGGGACTAAAAAAAAATGATGAAAGAAATGAAAGTAAAAAAGTTATTTTCCTGTGAGTTTCGCTTTTATTTTCCAGTCAACATCGACTCAATTTCATTCCAATCTATAGCATTGTGAGATTCATCGTAAATGCATTCTCCGTTATGAATCAACAATACCTGTGGTGATTCGTGATGAACGGCGAATCGCTCGGTAATTGCGTTTGATACGGATCTGTACTGTAGCAGATCAAGATAATGGCAGTCTATCAATTCATGTCCTGATGAACGATCAAGTCTGTTTTTAGCCATGACGCTGATAGAGCATCTTGTGCTGTGTTTGAAGATCAATTGATGACGCGATGTAGACGCCTCTGCAATCCGGTCAAGTTGTGATTGATCGGTCAATGGAATCCAATTCATTTCCGGATTGGTTTATTAGTAGCGGTATAACATTTGCTGTGAAGGGCAACCCGATTTACGGCTTGAACTGCAAGATGAAAATGTGAATGCGATTAAAGCAACAATAGATGCTAAGCAGATTATTTTTTTCATATGAGGGAATTATGGATTCAAAGATAGTAAGAATAATGACAACGTATTTCTGATCTATTTATTACATTTGGAAACAAATTTGGGTGTAAAATCGACTTTATTCGTTTTTCACCATATCCAACACATTCATATGACACTTCAATTAACCCGTCCCATTGCCTTTATCGACCTGGAAACTACAGGTGTAAACCTCTCCACCGACCGTATTGTTGAGATCGCTATCATAAAAATCATGCCCGACGAGACTCGTCAGGTTAAACGGAAACTGATCAACCCGGAAATGTCTATCCCAAAAGAATCATCTGATGTTCATGGCATTACGGATGAAATGGTGAAAGACGCTCCTACTTTCAAGCAGGCCGGAAACGAAATCAAACAATTTTTGGACAACTGCGATTTGGGTGGTTATAATAGCAATCGCTTCGACATACCCCTTTTGATGGAGGAATTCCTGAGAGCTGGTATGGATGTGGATCTGAGCAACAGAAAAATGGTGGATGTACAGCACATCTTTTATACCATGGAACCCAGAACCCTCTCTGCAGCATATAAGTTTTATTGCCAGAAAGACCTCACCAATGCTCACTCTGCAGAAGCGGATGTGAGTGCGACCATAGAAGTTCTTTTCTCACAAATGGACCGTTACAAACAACTTGGCGGTTCTGTGGAATCGATCTTGGGCGTGATTGGAGAAGACAAAATTGTTGATTATGCCCGTCGTTTTTCTTACGATGAAAGAGGTGTTGAGGTTTTCAATTTTGGAAAATACAAGGGAAAATCTGTGGGAGATGTGCTCAAAAACGAACCCCATTATTACGATTGGATGATGAAAGGCGATTTCCCTTTACATACCAAACAGAAGCTTACTGAAATCATGAACCGCGTATTTTTGAAAAAATAAATTCTTCCGATCATTTTGGAAAAAATCGTCATCATACCTACTTATAACGAATGTGAGAATGCAGAAGCCATCATTCGCGCTGTCATGGCGTTGGATGGAGGTTTTCATGTACTGATTATTGATGATGGCTCTCCCGACGGCACTGCGGATATTGTAAAAAGAATGATGGATGAATTTCCAGGAAAGGTTTTTCTGGAAGAACGAAAAGGGAAAATGGGTTTAGGCACCGCTTACATCCATGGCTTTAAATGGTGTCTGCAAAAGGGCTATGTCTTCATCTTTGAAATGGATGCCGATTTTTCACACAATCCTAAAGACTTGATTCGTCTGCATGAAGCATGTGCCGGAGGCGCAGGCGTATCTGTAGGTTCAAGATATGTAAAAGGTGGTGCGTTGGAGAACTGGCCTGCCGATCGAATTTTCCTCTCAAAAGGAGCATCCTTATATACACGCATCATCACCGGAATGCCGGTAATGGATCCGACAGCCGGATTTGTGTGCTATCGTAAAGAAGTTTTGGAAAACATCAATTTCAATGCCATCCGTTTCATCGGATACGCGTTTCAGATAGAAATGAAATTCACCGCCTGGAAACTGGGCTTTACAATCAAAGAAGTGCCGATTACTTTCATCGACCGAAAATTGGGTGCCAGTAAAATGAGCAAGGGCATCATCAAAGAAGGAATCCTTGGCGTGCTTAAATTGAAATGGAACAGTTTGAAGAAAGACTATCTTTCTCAGATGCGCAACAAGAACTGATTTCTTTACTTCCTCAATGCTATAACAGCGTATTACTCCCATTTAAAAACTTTGATGGCTACCAGATAAGCTGCCACGCCCCATAGCAAAAGAAATCCCACTTCGGAACGCACATCCCATAAAGTCAATCCTTCGAATGCGATTTTTCTCATAGCGGAATTGATGTGTGTCAAAGGCATGGCTCTTGATATGGGTTGAAGCCAATTGGGAAAATTATCTATTGAAAAAAAAGTACCTCCCAGCAAAAACTGTGGCAAGGTGATCAGGTTCGCAAACGGAGGAATCGTACTGTCAGATTTCGCAACACCGCTGACTATGAATCCAAATCCCATAAATACGACCAGTCCGATAAAGCTCAGCAACATCATCTCCAAAAAGGTCCTGAATCCGTGCACCAAGGTAAAGCCGAAAAGAAAATGCCCTACAAGGATGATGACTACGGCGGTGATCAACTGAAATACAACCCTACTCAATCCCTCACCCAGAATGATATAACCTCTTTGTATGGGGGTGGCGAAAAAACGTTTGAGTACCAAGGTGTTTCTCAGGTTGAAAAACATGAAAGCTACTCCAAAAACTCCGGCACTGAGCAAAGAAAAGCCCAGCTGTCCGGGTAAAATAAAATCTATGGTTCTATATTCTCTAACCTGCTCCACGTCTTTGTCTGGACGAAAAACAAATTGCGCATATTGAGGCCTGTTTGGATACTGGCTGTCACTCAAGGTATTCAATGAGGAGATCAGCAACTGCTGCAACTGTGGCCATTTATCGTTGTTGGAAGAAGTGGTGTGCATTCGGAGACGGTATGGCGTTGGAATTCCGTTGATTTTTTTCTCCAAATCAAGTACCGCATGTAACTCTCCTTTCACCATTGCCTTGTTTCTTGCATTTTGATCTGTATAATGAGCGATGCTGATGGACGGATTATTTTTCAGCATATCATACAAGGGATTGGACGTGTCGGACTGTGCGGAAAAACTGATGTTGTAATGTTGCATCCCTGCCCGATCTCCAATAAATCCAAATACCAAAATGAAAATAAAAGGGAAAATAAAGCTAAAAATAACAGCAGAGGGATTTCTTGTGATGGCTCTGAAACTCGCTCTGCTGATGGAAAACATGGCCCTGATCTGACTATATGGCATAAGAAATATTTACATGGTAAAACTAATGAATCTTACCTATAAACGATGAAATGAAAATAGTGCATGGTCGCTGTGGATGAAAGATGACAATAAATATAGTTTGCTTTGAATTCAAAATTGACAAAGAAGGAAAAATAGATTGAGCTGAATTCAGTTATTTTTGCCTCAGCATGAATCGAATCGTTTTATTGACAGGCAGCAACATAGGAGATTGCCAATCGAATCTAAACAAAGCAAATGAATTGATTGAGGAGAAAATCGGCAAAATAACCGCCTTGTCCTCCATTTACATGACAGCTGCTTGGGGAAATACCGAACAAGACGACTTTTTAAACCAGGTTCTTGTTGTAGATTCTGCACTTTCCCCCATGAATGCGCTGGATCAAATTTTAGCGATTGAAAGACATATGGGCAGAGTCAGGACCATAAAAAACGCACCCAGGCTCATAGACATTGACATCCTATTTTTCAACCAAGATGTCATTCAAGAAATCGACCTTGAAATTCCCCATCCGCTGATCGGAGAACGAAGATTTGTGCTTGAACCCCTGAATGAATTGATGGCTGAGGAAATCCATCCGGTTTCAGGCAAAAAAATCAAGCATATGCTGATTGAATGTTCCGATCCGCTGGTTGTAAGAAAAAAATAATTTGTACCTGGCATTTGAATAATTTTGCACCTGAAATGAAATACAATTTCATCACCATAGAAGGCAACATCGGTGCAGGGAAAACCACGCTGGCAAACATACTCAGCGAAAAATTGAATGCAAGGCTTGTATTGGAAGAGTTTGCAGACAATCCTTTTCTTCCGAAATTCTATCAGCAACCGGAACAATACGCATTCCCAGTAGAGATGTTTTTCTTGGCTGAGCGTTATAAGCAATTGAAGGAGTTGCTGCCAACCAAAGACATCTTCAAAACAAAAACCATTTCTGATTATCTTTTTACGAAATGTCTACTTTTTGCCAAAGTAAATCTAAGAGAAGAGGAGTTCAGGGTTTATCAGAAGTTTTTTGATATCATTCAACCTCAGATACCGCATCCTGAGCTATTGATTTATTTGCATGCGCCAGTTTCGAAGCTCAAAGTGCAGATCAAACAGCGCAACAGAAAAATTGAAGATGGCATTTCGGATGAATATCTTTTCAAATTACAGGAAACATATACGAATTATATCCGTCAGCATAATATAAAAACCTTATTCATCGACACCACAAATGCTGACTTTATCAACAATAATGCCCAACTTGAAGCCGTTTTAGATGCGTTGGACAAGGATTATGAGATAGGACAGCATTACTTAACTTTACCTGGATAACAGAACATTGATCAATATAAATTCAAATAGTCTTCCATTTATCGCTCTTCGGCATCCGGAGTTCAGGAATTTTATTTCCGGGAGGTTCCTTTTCATCATGGGACTAAGAATGACGGGTACAGTCATTGGCTGGTGGGTATATACGCTTACGAATAGTGCGCTAGCCCTTGGACTAGTCGGACTTTCGGAGGTTGTAGCTGCACTCTCTCTCGCATTATACGCAGGTCATTATATAGACAGAAATGAAAATCGCGGATTATTGTTGCGATGCATTATCCTTTACCTATGTTGTATCATCGTTTTCTTTTTTCTGTCTGACACTTCATTGGTTCAAATGAAACCTTGGACCATTGCGAGCCTCATATTCTTAGTGATAGCAGCAACAGGTGCCATCAGAGCATTCTCCGGCCCCACTTTTTCGGCACTGATTTCGAAGATAGTCCCCAAAAATATCTTACCTGCCGCAACAACCATCAGCTCAGGAACCTGGCTGACCGGTTCCATTATGGGACATGCTTTGGGCGGTTTCTGCATCGCCATTTTTGGGATACATTATACTTTTATTGTTGTATTGCTTTTTGTGATTTCGGGATATTTTCTTTTACGAAAACTGACACCAAAAGCAGTGAATGTTCACCATGAACAAAACACATGGCAAAGCGTGAAGGAAGGCATTGAATATGTTTTCAAAACCAAAGAGATTCTTGGCGCCATCACCTTGGACTTATTTGCCGTATTATTTGGTGGTGCTGTGGCGATGGTTCCCATATTCGCAAAAGATATCCTTCATGTGGGGCCTCAAGGTTTTGGATGGCTTAATGCGGCAACCGATATTGGAGCCATTGTGACTGTCACTCTCCTAACATTATATCCGTTGGAGCGCAAACAGGGGAAATGGCTCTTCTACTCTATCGCAGGATTTGGCATATGCATCATCGTTTTCGCACTATCTAAAACGTTCTGGCTCTCGTTCTTGGCCCTTATGCTGAGCGGCTCAATGGATGGGGTAAGCGTGGTGATTCGGAGCACCATTCTACAACTCAAAACACCGGAATCCCTTAAAGGCAGAGTGATGTCTGTGAACAGCATGTTCATCAACTCATCCAATG
>JAURKN010000132.1 GCA_030831725.1 Ferruginibacter sp. | reverse complement strand
TTAGAGCTGATGCCCATCAAGGAGTAAGGCAAAGTGAATTGTCCACTCATCGAAAAATTGGATCCGCTGGTCGGAAAGATTGGATTGGGTCCAGCAGAATTTCGCAACAGCGCGAGTTTCAAGCTGATGTTGGTGGATGTTCCGTTGCTGAATCCGGCAAAAATCTGTCCGTAGTTCATCAGTTTATACTGCTGAAAATTGAGGGAGTAAATCAGATTGAAATAATCGTCGGGCCATTTTAATTGTTTACCAAGTGACACGCCCATACCGATCGTTTTCACATAAGAGGTATCGCCGCAGTTTCTGCAAAATCTGCCTGATTGGTCGATGGTGTTGGCAAACTTGGTGTTGTAATAATTGATAGAAAAAGAATTTCTTTTTTTACCGCCAAACCATGGTTCTGTAAATGAGAAATTATAAGAACGATAGGCTTTTCCGTTCGACTGAACACGCAAACTCAATCTCTGTCCATCACCGGTTGGTAAAGGATCCCAGGTTGATTTGCTTGTGATGTTCTTAAAAGAGAAATTGTTGAAGGTTACACCAAGTGTTCCTGTCAAACCGATACCGCCTCCGAATCCGGCAGACAACTCAAGCTGGTCGGATGATTTTTCTTCCACTTCCCAATTGATGTCAACCGTTCCGTTTTCCGCATTCGGTACCACGTTCGGATTTATTTTTTCCGGATTGAAGAATCCCAGCTGCGAAAGCTCACGCTGTGTACGGATGATGTCGGCACGACTGAATTTCTGTCCGGGGTAAGTACGCATCTCACGAAGGATAACATAATCTTTCGTTTTGTCGTTACCCGAAACGGTGATCTTGCCGTATGTGGCCTGAGGGCCTTCTGTCATGCGGATTTCAAAATCGATGGTGTCGTTATATACGGCAGTTTCAATGGGGTCCAAGTGAAAAAACAGATACCCATCATCCTGATACAGACTGCTGATGTCTCCGCCTTCTGCTGATAGTTGCTTGCCGAGTCTTTTATTGAGCAATTCTATGTTGTAAATGTCACCCTTGTCTATTCCCAAAAGTATGTTCAACAAGGAATCGGAATATTTGGTATTGCCTCTCCAAGTGATGTTTCCGAAATAATATTTTCTGCCTTCACTTACTTTGATGTTGATGTCGAGATTTCCTTTCGCATTCACCATCAGCGTATCCGCCTCGATTTGAGCATCTCTCAAGCCTTGCGCATTATAATATTCCAGTACTTTTTCTTTATCCTCTTCGTACTTGGTCTCGTTGAACTTGGATCCGGCGAAGAACTTGAATCGGAAATAAGGGTCAATCAGTTTCAGGGTTTTCAGCGGCGAATAAAAATCTCTTGCTTTCAGATAATCTTTTACTGTATAATATTTGATGGTATCACCATACGGACTGTAAGGTTTTGAAGGATAGAGGGTGAACCTTGACATTTCCTTGGTTCCCTTCATTTGTTTTTTCAGCTTTCCTTCTTCCACCAGTTTATTGCCACTGAAGAATAGTGAGTTGATGCGTACTTTATTTCCTTTGTTGATTTCGAATTCGAGGGAAACGCCATTGTTGATTCCTTCAATACGGTTTTCTTTCATGGAAATGCTCACATTGCGAAACCCTTTTTCATAGAAAAATTTACGAATGGCTTCAACAGCACTGAGCTTCATGTTTTCTGTGAGGACCCTGTCTTTGAAAAGCCCTACTTTGGGTTCCAAATCGTCTCTTTCCCCTTTGGAAATTCCGTTGAACCTGAAATCGATGAGTCGTGGTCTTTCAACGATGTTGATTTCGATGAAGATGTTTTGCTCCTCAAGTCGGTTGATGTTGATTTCAACATGAGCGACCAGACTCTGTTTCCATAGCTTGCTGATGGCTTTTGCAAATGCATCGGTGCCGGGCAACATCACCTTATCGCCAATCGCAAGTCCGGAAATGGAACTAATGAGTGATGGATCGAAAGCACGGGTGCCGTTTACCTGAATGCCTGCGATGAAATAAGGTTTTGGATATTTACTATTGAAAATTTCCAGTAAAGCCGGATTAACAGATACGGGAGTGGTGTCCTGTTGTGCCTTTGCAGTGATACTCAGCATGGAAAAAAAGACAATAAGAAACCGAATGCCGAGGGTTCTCTGCATGTATGTTGATTTTGGGGGGCAAATTAAGGGCATTAAATGAAATGAATTGTTAAATGAGGACATTTTGGCAAGTGGTTCTTAATTGAGAATGCCCTCAGGTTGATTCCTGTAAAAGCTGATCTCCGGTTTTTCCGAATCTTCTTTGTCGCTGCTGAAAATCCAGGATGGCTTCATACAATTGCTCTTTTCTGAAGTCCGGCCATAGTATGGGTGTAAAATGCAATTCCGTATATGCGATCTGATATAGTAAAAAGTTGCTGATTCTTCTCTCTCCGCTTGTTCTGATTAGTAATTCAGGATCCGGAAAAGTGGCAGTGGAGAGGTATTCCTGAAATTGCTCGTGATTCAATGATGCGGGATCTATTTTTCCGTTTTTAGCATCTTCAGCGATTCTTTTAACGGCCCTGAGTATTTCCCAGCGACTGCTGTAGCTTAAAGCCAGAATCAACTGCAAACCATCATTGGTTTCAGTCTCTTTCAATGCTTCGTTTAGTTCCAATTTTGCCTGATCGGGCATCATATCGAGGTCTCCGATAACATGGAGTCGAATATTGTTTTTATTCATGGTCGGAACTTCCTGGTGTATGGTTTTAACCAAAAGTTCCATCAGGCCGCTCACTTCATCCGCCGGTCTGTCCCAGTTTTCGGTGCTGAACGCATAAAGGGTGAGGTATTTCACACCAAGCTCGGCACATCCTTCTACAACATCACGGACGCTTTCAACGCCATGCAAATGACCGAAAAGTCTTTCCTGTCCTTTTTCTTTGGCCCACCTTCCGTTGCCATCCATGATGATGGCGATATGGCTAGGTAAACGGGAAATGTCGATGTCGTTTTTTATGCTCATCCTCTTGCTTTTCAGCTGAGGCACAAAGGTAACAAAAAAGGCGCAAACCCTTGGTCTGTTGTGATTTTCAGGCACAAAAAAACCGAAACACATGGTTCCGGTTCGATAAAAATGATATTTGATGAATCAATTCGCAGTGGGACAACGGTATGAGCCGATGTTGATAGAAATTCCGATTTCTGCAATTACATACTGATCTTTTTGTTTGCTCCATCCGCGCTGACGTCCAGGAACACTACCCAATAGCGGAACTCCTGTTCCGAGCACTTCCCAAGAACGGTCGTTTAACAAATAACCCAAAGAAGGTTCTCCGGTCGGACTGGAGGTTGGAAACACGGCACTCGGATTCTCAACGAATGTGGTACTCACATCATCCAGATAATCCGTGGTTGTGAAACGATGAGAAACTTCCACTGTAAGGTTTACTTTAGGATTGATGCTGTATTTGATACCAACGCCCAAAGGAACGGCAACCGCCATGGTGCTGTACTCGGTTCTTCCCAGATATCCGGCAACCTGACCTTCGGTTCCCAGTGGTCTTAAGTATACTTTCTCTCCATTATATATGGTATATGGATCGTAACTGAACAACCCCACACCCAACGTAACATATGGAGTAAAGATGTGGTTTACGTCAAAAGGATTGTAGCGGAAGAAATTGAAATCTCCTTGAACTGCGAATTCGAAAATATTGGAATTGAAATTCAGATTTCTGGTTTTCTGATATTCATTTTTGCTATAAGCGTCGCTGTACCCCAACTCGGCATAACGA
>JAURKN010000131.1 GCA_030831725.1 Ferruginibacter sp. | reverse complement strand
TTATGGATTACACACCGGACGCCTGTATGAATATTTTCACCCATGGTCAAAAAACAAAGATGCGTTCCATGTTTGCCGTGAACGGACCGCGTAATAGTTTTATGAATTCATTTGTTTGCGACAGTACCATGGGAGGAGGCGCAACCGTTCCATCTACCGATACGGCAACAGCCAGTCCTGTTCAAACTGTACCGGTTAATTCTATTACGGTATATCCTAATCCGATTCAAAATCAATTCAATATCAAAGCGGATGATATCAACCAGATTGCAGGTAAAAAAATAACAGTGTTTAACGCATCAGGCATGAAACTCATAAGCATCCAGGCGGAAACTGCAAATCTTTCCATCAATACAAGCACTTGGAGACCTGGATTGTATCTTTTACAAATCGGAGAGGGGAAAGACAGGGTAATAAAAAAATTGATAAAATATTAACGATAATCTTTGGGGGTAAAACGAACGTCGAGTTGATTCTTCATCTCGGCGTTCTTATTTTTGTACAAACCACAAACAATGAAAACAACTCCGATAATTGCCGTTTTCTTTATTTCGACTTTTTCTGTAAACGCACAGATTAAAGTGAATGCAGGCAAAAAACTGAATCAGGTCAAAAAGCAAGTTGAATCCAAAGTTGCTTCAACAAATACAATTCAATCAACACCGGATATGGTTGAAGGGTTGAAACAAGCGCTGGTTGTTGGAGCGAATAAAAGCATCGGGGTGTTGGGACAAAAAGATGGTTTTATGAACAGGCCTGAAGTGAAAATTCCATTGCCAAAAGAAGCTGCCAATGTGGAGTCGACGCTTCGGAAGTTTGGATTTGGGAAATCAGTGGATCAGTGCATTGAATCCATCAACAGGTCTGCGGAAGACGCTGTATCAACATCAGGTGAGATTTTTCTGAAGACCATCAAAGAAATGAGTGTGGAAGATGCAGTAGGAATCATAAAAGGAGGAGATCATGCTGCTACAAACTATCTTAAATTTGAAACGATGGATTCCATCAAAAGCAGAATGATGCCAATCATAGAGGCATCATTGAAAAAAACGGATGCGACCAAATATTGGAAAGATGTTTTTACCAATTACAACAGACTCACCAGAAATAAAGTGAATCCGGATCTTAAGAGTTATGTCGCCGAAAAAGCGATTGACGGACTCTTTCTTTTGATTGCAAGAGAGGAGGAGTTGATCAGAAAAGATCCGCTGGCAAGAACAACCGATCTATTGAAAAGAACTTTCGGTGGCAATAAATGATTGTTGATTAATTTATTATTTTTGCCCTCTTGGAATCTTAGCTCAGTTGGTTTAGAGCATCACGTCGACAACGTGAGGGTCACTGGTTCGAGTCCAGTAGGTTCCACTACTTCAGTCAACTCATTCATAGACCCCGACAACGAAGTTCGTCGGTGGTCCAGTAGGTTCCACTACTTCAGTCAATTCATACATAGACCCCGACAACGAAGTTCGTCGGTTGAAAGCAAGAGTATTGTAAGGCCTCAAATGGAGGCATTCTCAAAGTATGGCGTGATTTATTTTACCAGATTCATCTCATCAACAAGATGTTTAGCACCAGCGAATTTATCAACTACAAAAAGTACGTATCTGATATCTACCATGATATTCCGGCAGATTTCCGGATCGTAGTTTATGTCGCTCATCGTTCCTTCCCAAACCCTGTCAAAATTCAAACCAATCAAATTTCCTTTCGCATCAAGTGCCGGACTTCCGGAGTTGCCTCCCGTAGTATGATTTGATGCGATGAAACATACGGGCTGTTTACCATTTACGCCATAAGGACCAAAATCTTTCGCTTCATAGAGATCAATCAATTTTTTTGGAAGATCAAATTCATAGTCACCTGGTTTGTGCTTTTCCATCAATCCGTCCATGTAGGTGTAAAAGTCATATTGAACCGCATCTCTTGGTTTGTATCCCTTCACATTGCCATAGGTCACGCGCAGGGTTGAGTTCGCATCCGGATAAAAACGATTGTTGTTGAAAACGGTCATTTGAGCTTCCATATAAGTGCGTTGAAGCTTATTGATGTCTGATTGCATTTCTGCAATGAAATCTCCTGTGGATTTCGCATATGTATTTGCAATGTCTGTGTACAATTGATAAATAGGATCTCTTTTCAAAATATCATTTACCAGGTCTGGAGAATATTGCAGTAAAGTAAAAATGCTGTCTTTGCTGTTCAATCCGGTACGGTTGTACAAATGAGCGACCAAATCTTTCATGCTCTTGTGCTCACGTAGCATTTCATTCAATCTGGGGGGGATATTCTCCTCCGAAATATCTTTCATATACATTTCCAAAAGGGCAGTCATCAGAGATTGATCAACCTCCCTGTTGTACTCCGAATATAGTTCCTGTAATTTCTGAATGACTGTGGTCGGATTCGCTTTGGAATTGTCCTTCATTGCAGACTTCACATAGCTGCTCAAAGTTCCAGCGATGTTGAACAATTCAATTCTGGGCATGGTTTCATTGTAGTAATCTCTGGCAAGCAATAAGGGCTCAATGTCGCTATATGCGGTTTGCAGTTCTTCCAAAATTGTTCCGTAAAGACTATCCCAAACCTTATCTGATTTCACTTTTTCCATGAAGATTTTCTCTTGGTCGAGTTTGCGTTTAACCGCATTGGATTTTGTAAGACCAAGCACTTCACCTTGCCATTTTTTATAGGCATTTTCTATGCTCGCATATTTTGCGGCATATTGTATTTTGATCTTCTCATCTTTTCTCATGTAGGAACCCAAAATGCTCAAAACTTCATGTCTGATTTTGATCTTTGCCGGATCATTGATGGTCAATATTTGTTTTACTGCTGCTGCTGAAAGATACTCGTTGGTTCTTCCCGGGAAGCCCATCACCATGGTGAAATCACCTTCTTTCATTCCTTTGAGAGAGATGCTCAAAGAACGTTTTGGTTTGTAAGGAACATTGTCGGGAGAGTAAGCCGCAGGACGATTATTCTTACCAGCGTAAATTCTGAACATGGAGAAATCACCGGTGTGTCTTGGCCACATCCAATTATCGGTATCCTTCCCAAAATTGCCAATCGAAGCGGGGGGAGCTCCTACCAAACGAACATCACGATAGGTTTCAGTCACAAACAAAAAATATTTATTCCCGTCAAAAAAAGAACGGATCAAGATGTCCTGGTCATTTTCCTTTGGAAAATCTTTTTTTAAGGCCGCCATGTTTTTATCAATCATGGATTGTCTTTCTTTTTCAGTCATGCTCCGATTCACACCTTCCAATACTTTAACACTCACATCCTCAATGCGGATGATGAATGTGGCGAAAAGGCCGGCGTTAGGAAGTTCTTGTCCTTTTTCCATGGCCCAAAATCCGTTTTGGATATAATTCTTCTCCAAAGAACTTTGGTTTTGAATCGCATCAAATCCACAGTGGTGGTTGGTGAGAATCAACCCTTGGTCTGAAATGACTTCCGCCGTACAGAAACCGCCAAAGCTCACAATCGCATCTTTCAAACTGCTTTTGTTGATGCTGTAGATGTCTTCCGCAGAAATTTTCATCCCCATTTTTTTCATCTCTTTCTCATTCAGGGTTTGCAACAATTGCGGCAACCACATGCCTTCATTGGCAAAAGAGGTTAAGAACAGAAAGAATACAAAAAGAGAGGAGATGATTTTTTTCATTTTCTATGGTTTAATCAGCAGTTTGAACAATCGGTTGATTTCATGGATTTCAAAATCGGAGAGGGGTTTTCCCGATTCAATCTTCTGTTGCAAAAATACGAGCATTTTATGTTGAGGGTATTTTTCAAGCATTTTATTTATCATGGGTATAAATGTCTTATCGCTGTCAAAGTCTGGCGCCTTTTCAATTTTTTCAGAACGATATCTGTTCGGCTTCTTTTTTATGATAGCCTGAAGGGTAGCCAGATGCGCCTCAGTTATGATGGTTGATTGTTCGGCTTTTTTCATCAATCCCTCCAGTTGCTTTTTGCTCAATCCGCCTCGGTTGCAATATTGGTGATGTAAACTGCTGATGAAAGCGTCTTCAGGCCTTGCTTTCTTCAAGGTTTCCAATATTTGTAATGTGATATCAACAGGCATTTTTTCCTATTTAAGGCTATGAAGGTACAGCGATGTTAGGTGATATTTCCTCTTAAATCCGGAACACTCAAAAACCCAATCAATAAAATAAGTATTGCTACCATCGACAGTATCAAAAACAAAAGAGACAAATGATATTTCCATTTTTTTAGTCCCGGCGTTTTAATCATTTCTTTTTTGATGAGAAAAGTAGACAATCCGAAAAATAGAGGAGAGGCAAAAAACACAAAACATTCATATATCAAAGTCAGATTCTGGCTTTCGTTCGGACTTAACCATTCTCCAGCCGAGAAATAGGTGGAAATTCCAAAGGTGCCAAAAATGACAAGAAGGAAAAAAATAAAAAAATGGAATCCGTCGTTTTTATGGAGGAATGTTTTATATCCTCTTTCACGAAAAAGAAGTATTGTAAAAATGAAAAAAAGCAGAAAGGAGGAAATAGAAACATATGTAGCAAAAGTCGTTAAGTTGCGCATGTGGTTTTGTTCCAACAATAACTTTTCTTCCAAGCCATCTATATAGCTTTTGGGGAATGTTTTGAACATTCTAATTCGTTCGCCTTTTCCTGCTCTGCCATCTTTGATCCACTGCAATTGTTCTTGATCTCCTTGAAGAGTAGCATCTGCCAATTCGTAGGTGTAAATCGAACAATACAACAAAAGCAAGAATGTAAGTACTTGTTTCAATGGAAGTTTTATTGACTGTTTGTTATGAATGAATTTTTATCTGTAGTGTAACAATTAATTTAAGTATAAAAAAACATTGGGTCTATAAAAAAAGGTCCGAAAAACGGACCTTTTATGAGTAGAATGTCTGGGTAAAAAAAAGTCAAACACCAAATGCCAATCGTCCCAACCGGCAATTATAAAGAAGTTGTCTAATTCTTCATTTCTTTGTCTTGATACAAAGAAACGAAGCAAAGAAAGATCAAGGC
>JAURKN010000130.1 GCA_030831725.1 Ferruginibacter sp. | reverse complement strand
GGTTAAACAAAGAGCTATTTGCCTTAGGCTTTTACCTTGAGAAAGAAAACTTACAATCTGTTCTCTTTCATCAATGGTCAACCTTTGATATTTTCTCATAACAACAAATTAACTTAGTTAATCTATTGCATTAAAAACTTGAACTGAAGTACGCTTTTAAATAAAAATGCAGACCCTTCGGCCTGCATTAACGATATTAAAATGAATTTACCTAATTTGTTTTACCCGGATACACTTTCAATGCCTCGGCTAAACAATCCATCGCTTTGTTGATGGAATCCTCATTCAAAACATAAGCCAATCGAACTTCATTTTTTCCGAGTCCTGGTGTAGAATAAAACCCGGTGGCTGGGGCCATCATAACTGTTCCGCCATTGTATTCAAATGACTCTAGTATCCTATAACAATAAACCTATTATGTTCTTCAATCTGCCCATCAATAAATCACTTCCGGCTTGGTATTCCGCTTTGGTTGTGTCAAAATAATAAATACAAATCAAACCACGCTGTTGACATTACTTTGTTGAGAGCTGCTTTTCTTTAGCTTTTTATAATTAATATAGATTTTAATATACTGCCAAATTGAGGGTGTAGTATAGCTCTTACCCATACCTTGAGGTTGAGCATTTTTATACAGGTTATCAAAATCTGACAAAACTTCCAAAAGACCATTTGCTGAAGATTCCAATAAAAAAAATGATGTTTTAGCAATTGTCTTTCTTAGGCTATTCTCAAAACTAATGGGAATTTTTTTTTGAAGCAGTATCTCTCCTGTGTCAATGTGTCTGTCAATTTTATGAATTGTATAACCTGTCATAGCAGACTTATTATAAATCTGCCAAATGATACTTTGGGCATTTTGATAATCCGGCAATATTTCATGATGAATATTTATCATTCCGAATTTTGGTATACTGAATACCTTCGATCCTATGTACCCATTTCCTAAGCTGATCCCTAAATCTGCATTTGCATTCTTAATAATTTCAATTGTATTTTGAGAGTTGATGCTTGGAATCGTAGCGAACGGTATTTTATTCTTTTCACAAATTTCCTGTAGGTCACCCACTCTTTTATATTCAGCCATGTCTTGGTTAAACCATTTCCGCATTCTGATCCCATTTAATGCACCCAAAATTCCAATTTTGATTGTTTTTCGAATTTTATTCTTATAATATTTATAGGTATTGATTACTGCTCCGTCATTTAGTATGACCAGAGAAATTTCGCATGACTTACTTTCAATTAAATATGGTAAGTGATGAGCTGCTGTACCATTTTTAGAACTCGTTAAGATTATAACTTTCATTAATTGTTTTTCTTAAATAAGTTATTAGTAATATTTGCACTTTTTGAGCTATTCGCTAAAAAGTGAAATATATGATCGATGTTCCAGTCTAAAATGATTTGGTCTCTCCGAATATAAAGCTCTTCCTTTTGTAGTAATCGATCATGATTTATATGGCAACCTCGTTCAGCTGTTGCACATGATATAAACCCAGATTTAAAGACAATTTCAAGGCCAATTTCATTAAAATGAAAAAATCGTCCATACGGGAATGCAAAATGCTTTGCTTCGCCACATTGTTTTGTCAATATCTCAAAAGTTTTATTACAATCGTCAATAAAGATATTTTTTTCTGTAATTGATACATTTATATGTTCCATTGTATGAGAACCTATTTCATGACCCATTTTTTGAATTTTTTCAATGTCATCCCAATTCATAAATTCTACTGGGGGGAAATTTAGGCGATTTTTACAGTGCTTTTCTATCTCATGAAATGATGTATTTCCTACGATAAATGGATTGATGAAGAAACATGCCTTCGCATTGTAATCATTTAATATTTCGGCAGCTTTTATGTTGTTTTTAAATCCATCGTCTGAACTTATACAAATATATGGCTTGTCGATTTTCCCTTCCTGAATCTTGGCAACACTTTCAGAATATGACAGAAACTCATGATTTAAACTCAACTTTTTTAATAATCTATCAAAAGCAATTTCTTCATCTTTAAACACATGATGTATATACAAAAATTGAATTCTTGGCCTATTGAGTTCATGTTGAATGCCATTTATTTTTTCCAATAAACACAAACTATCTAGTGCATATTTTCGCAATTTATTTCTGATTCCATCTGGTTTTACGATTTTGACTTCTTTATATGTTTCTATATATTTCATTTATTTTTTTCTGAAAGTTCCATGAAACACCACATCATCTTGAATTAAATTCGCTTGCAAAAAACTTCATCTTTATTCAATGCGGATAAATCAGGGAATAGTTTATTTTTTCAGTTCTTTTTCTTTTTTTCCATTATTAATCTGCTCAATTGTTTCCAATCTTCAACATAACCAAGTTCTCCAAAAGCACGACCTTTCATCTCAAAATTTAATTTCATCTAATTTACATGTTTAAAGCATATAATAAGATAGAAATAACATCATTATCTTAATGAAATCAAAAATGCAGACCCCTCGGCCTGCATTAACGATATTAAAATGAATTTACCTAATTCGTTTTACCCGGATACACTTTCAATGCCTCGGCTAAACAATCCATTGCTTTGTTGATGGAATCCTCATTCAAAACATAAGCCAATCGCACTTCATTTTTTCCAAGCCCTGGTGTAGAATAAAATCCGGTGGCTGGGGCCATCATAACTGTTCCGCCATTGTATTCAAATGACTCGAGAATCCATTGACAAAAGGTATCACAGTCATCAATCGGGAGTCTTGCTATAGCATAAAAAGCACCACCCGGATTCGGACAAAAAACACCGGATATGTTGTTCAATCTTTCTATCAACACATCTCTTCTGCGTTGATACTCCGCTTTGGTTGCGTCAAAATAATCATTTGGTAAGTCTACCGCCGCTTCTCCGAGAATCTGCGCAAATGAAGGCGGACTCAGTCTGGCTTGTGCGAATTTCATCGCCGTTTCCATTACCGCCTTGTTCTTGCTTACCAATGCGCCTATCCTGCCGCCACAAGCACTATATCTCTTACTGATGGTATCCATCATCAACACATTATCTTCCGCACCCTTTAGCTGCAAAGCGGATATGTGTTTACCGCTGTAACAAAACTCTCGGTATGCCTCATCCGAAAACAGAAACAAATTGTGTTTAATTACAATCGATTTCAACAACTCCATTTCACTCTCACTATACAGATATCCTGTCGGGTTGTTGGGGTTACAGATAACAATCGCTTTTGTTTTTGGGGTAATCAGTTGCTCAAACGCTTCGATGGGCGGCAAAGCAAATCCATTTTCGATATGACTTTTCACAGGCACCACGGTCACTCCTGCCTGTACCGCAAATCCATTATAGTTCGCATAAAAAGGTTCAGGTATGATCACTTCATCTCCCGCATCCAAACAAGCCATGAATCCAAAAAGTATGGCCTCAGAACCTCCCGTAGTGACAATGATGTCAGACGAACTAACTTCAATACCATTCTTGGCGTAATAGGATGTCAACTTTTTTCTGTAACTCTCATTGCCGGCACTATGACTATACTCTAGTACTTTCATATCGGCATGTCTTACCGCATCCATACAGGCCTCAGGCGTAACGATATCGGGCTGCCCGATGTTGAGGTGATATACGGTTGTTCCTTTTTTCTTGGCTGCTTCTGCAAAGGGAACCAGCTTGCGGATCGGAGATGACGGCATGCTGCTGCCGCGTTGACTTATTTTAATCATGCCGCAAAGATAATCTGATAAAGTGAATTCGTTTTTTGTAGGTACAAAAAACAACAAAGCCCGCGAATGCGGGCTTTGTGAAATACATTTAGGAATTCAATTATGGCTTCTTGTTCAGATTGGTTGTTTTAGAAGGAGAAGCTTTTTTTGCAGGATTGCTCTTTGTTGGAGCTGTACCTTTTGTGTTTTTTGCATCAGACATCTCTTCTTTAACAGGCTCAGTAGCAGGTGTGGCTACAACAGCTGGTTCAGCGGCTGGCGATTTTTGAGCTTGTGCCGCATCTTCATTCTTGATTACCTCACCTTTGATGGTGATATTCTGCATGTCGTATCCGGCAAATTTCACATTCAATCTTTTTTCGAACATTCCGATATTCTTTGCATTGTAAGTTGCTTTGATATAACCTACTTTGCCGGGAGCGATCGGCTCTTTGGTATAATCTCCGATGGTGCAACCGCATGTAGGTGTGGCTTGCTCGATAATGAGGTTCTCCGTTCCGATATTGGTCACTTCAAATAAGGCGGTAGTTGGGTTGTCTTGTTTGATTTTACCTAAATCAACGGTTTCTGAGGCGAATTTGGCTACGTCTGTAGACTTCTTCTGAGCGAAAATTCCTGTAGTCAAAACCAGGGCAGTTAGGGCGAATAAGAGTTTTTTCATTTTTTCTCGTTTTATTTTGTGTTTATGTGATTTATTTTTCTTAGAGTCCTTCCAAAGCAGCATTGGCTGGCGCGCTGGATGCAGGCGTTTTCCAAACCTCTCCTTTGATATTCAATTGTTTTACTTGATCTGTATTGTACGTGATCGTGATGGATTTGTTGAATGGTCCCTCCGCTGCGGCATTGTATCCCACTTTTATGGTTGTGCTTTCTCCAGGAGCAAGGGTTTTATCTTTTTCCCACTCAGGAGTCGTGCAGCCACAACTGGCTTGTACATTGTCTATTTTTAAGCCGGTTTTTCCTTGGTTCGTAACAGTGAAATTGTGATGAACCGGTTTGCCTTGTGGAATTTTACCAAAATCATGTATCAACTCGGGAAGATAGATGGCAGTGTCAGCTATAACCACAGCCTTGGTTTGAACAGGGGCAGGTTTGGCGTGATCGTGGCCCTCATGCTGCGCCATCACGCTGAGTCCAAAGAAAGATACCAAAAGAGTGAAAATGATTTTTTTCATGCCGTTCCACAATGAAATTGGAGCATAAAGTTAATGTTTATTGCTGAAAATCAAATAGCTGCCCCCTTCTTAGCCATTTTTTAACAAACCCGAGGGAAAGTAGTATTTTTGGCCACATTTTTATCATATGGATACGGCTACAAATACCATCAGCGAACAGGATCAATTAAGCTTTGAACATTTCAGAAAAGCAGTGTTGAGCGACTATCAGATTTGTTGTGAAAGCAGGGAAACCAGTCTGCTGGGCAGAAGGGAAGTGCTTTCCGGC
Organism: Ferruginibacter sp.; assembly: GCA_030831725.1. Classification (GTDB taxonomy): domain Bacteria; phylum Bacteroidota; class Bacteroidia; order Chitinophagales; family Chitinophagaceae; genus Ferruginibacter. The sequence goes on along the minus strand of JAURKN010000130.1, from coordinate 24,104 downwards.
AAAGCCAAATTCGGCATTTTTGGTGATGGGAAAGAGGTGGCACAGGTGGCGATGGCCAAGTTCTTCAAGGACGGAGATTTCAGATCCGGATATTATCGCGATCAGACTTTTATGTTTGCGACCGGACAGGCTAACGTAGAGCAGTTTTTTGCACAATTGTATGCCGATCCGGATATCAACAACGATCCATTCAGCGCAGGACGTCAAATGAATGCCCATTTTGCCACTCCTTTTGTACAAGAGAATGGAGAATGGCTGGATCTCGTAAATCGTAAAAATATTTCCAGCGATATCGCTCCGACTGCCGGTCAAATGGTAAGGGCGCTCGGTCTTGCTACAGCCTCCAGATCTTTTCGAAATGTGAAAGAGCTGCAGTCATTCGATAAACTAAGCAGAAATGGAAACGAAGTATGTTTCTGTACCATCGGCGACGCATCAACCAGTGAAGGTCAATTCTGGGAAACCATGAATGCGGCCGGGGTGCTTCAGGTTCCTCTGGCGGTTTTTGTATGGGATGACGGTTATGGTATTTCAGTGCCAAAAAAATATCAAACCACTAAAGGTTCAATCTCGGAAGCCCTTTCAGGATTACAGGCAGGAGAGGATACCAATGGAATCGACATCTACAAATTGAAAGGATGGGACTACGCAGGGATGTGTGAAATCCTGGAGTCCGCCATTCAGAAAATAAGAGATACACATAGGCCGGCTTTGTTTCATGTTGAAGAGTTGACTCAACCACAAGGACACTCCACTTCAGGAAGCCACGAAAGATACAAGACACCAGAGCGTTTGCAATGGGAAAAAGAATGGGATGGATTGCTTCAAATGAAGCAGTGGATTTTGGAAAACAATCTGGCTGACGAAGCGGAGTTGAAAGCGATTGAAGAAGAGGCTGTCAATCATGTTCGTCAGTCGAAGAGCAATGCTTGGCAGAAATACATAGATCCGATCAAGAATATGGTTCAACAAGCCATTTCCGTTTTGAATGAGGTTTCATCATTGCATCCTTCAATCCCGGGTTTGATTCAGGAGCTGTCATCCATCAGAGAACCGATGAGAAGAGATGTCCTCAGAACATTGGCTTCATCCATGCATCTGTTGACAAATCAACACTCATCGGCGGTTCAAAAGCTCGACCACTACTATCAGAATCTGAAAAAGGAAAATGAGGTCATGTACGACGCTCATCTATATAACGAAGGAGAGAAATCTGCGCTATATGTTCATCCCACTGCATTGCAGTTTGATGAATCTGCTCCGGTGTTGAATGGTTTTGAAGTCTTGAATCAGTATTTCGACCAGTTGTTTTCTACCAATCCTTTGGTGTCAGCGTTCGGAGAAGACCTTGGTCATATCGGTGATGTGAATCAGGGATTTAGTGGACTGCAGGAAAAATATGGCATCGACAGAATTTTTGATACGGGCATTCGCGAACTGACCATCATGGGGCAAGGTATAGGAATGGCGCTTCGTGGACTTAGGCCCATCGCGGAAATACAATACCTGGATTATCTGCTTTACGGACTTCAACCATTGAGTGATGATGTTGCCACGACACATTTCAGAACCGCAGGCAGACAAAGCTGTCCGCTGATTGTAAGAACCCGTGGACATAGATTGGAAGGTATCTGGCATAGTGGTTCACCCATGGGAATGATCATCAATGCGCTGAGGGGAATGTATGTTTGTGTTCCCAGAAACATGACACAAGCTGTCGGTATGTATAACACATTGCTCAGATCCAACGATCCGGGTCTTGTCATAGAATGTTTGAACGGCTATCGTTTAAAAGAAAAATTACCAAGCAATCTGTTGGATTATACGGTTCAATTGGGTGTTCCTGATATTTTACGTCATGGAGATGACATTACGATTGTCAGTTACGGTTCCACACTGAGGATCATCGAAGATGCTGCAGATCGTCTTGCCAACATGGGTATATCCTGTGAAGTGATTGATGTGCAAACCCTCTTGCCTTTTGACCGTTTTCATAAGATCAGGGAGTCGCTTACCAAGACAAGTCGTATACTTTTTGTGGACGAAGATGTTCCGGGAGGTGCTGCAGCATACATGTTCAATAAAGTGATGGAAGAGCAGAACGGCTATCGTTTGTTGGACGTAGCTCCAAGAACACTGACAGCAAAAGCACATCGCCCATCTTACGGAAGTGATGGCGATTATTTCTCAAAACCAAACGCTGAAGATGTGATTCGAGTTGTTACAGAAATGATGGTGGAGTAAAAAGGAAAGATTTATGATTAAAGATTTAAGATTAATGATTGAAAATTGAGGATTAAAGATTAAAGGTTATTAAATCCAAAATCACAAATCCAAAATCGCAAATCCTACTTCAAATTATGGTATACCTTCTGGACGTCTTCATCTTGCTCCAGTTTATCTACCATTTTTAATACTTCCTGGGCTTCTTCCTCGCCAAGTTCAACGGTGGTTGATGGTATGCGTGTAAGCTCGGCCGTTACCACTTCAATCTTTTTTTCTTCGAGGGCCTTGTTCATGTTTCCGAACTCGTTATAGGCTGTGCGGATGATGATATTTCCTTCGCTATCTTCTCCGATTTCTTCCAAACCGAAATCAATCAGTTCTAACTCCAGTTCTTCGATATTCTGTCCGTTATTCTTGATCTTGAATTCACCCATGCGGTTGAATGTGAAGGAAACGCTACCGCTGGTTCCCAAAGCACCTCCGCCTTTTGTGAAATGCATCCTTACATTGGCTACGGTTCTGGTGGGGTTATCGGTTGCAGTCTCCACCATCACAGCCACTCCATGGGGCGCATATCCTTCATACACAAGTTCGTCATAATTGGTGGTATCCTTACCCATTGCTCTTTTGATGGCTGCCTCAACGCGGTCTTTTGGCATATTGCATGCCTTCGCGTTGATATAACATCTTCTGAGTGCCGGATTGTTGTCCGGGTCTGGTCCACCTGCTTTTACGGCAATCGCGATTTCCTTACCGATACGCGTGAAATTTTTGGCCATTTTATCCCAACGGGCAAACATGGCACTTTTACGAACTTCAAATATCCTTCCCATACGATGATTTTAAGGTTGAGGGCACAAAGGTACAAATTTGTTTTTTTAGCGTAAACTCAAAACGCACAAAATAGATGGTCAGGTTTATCTTCGCAGCATGGATACCAACATAACACATGATTCCCTTTTTACTTTCACAAAAGCTTGTTTCGAAAAGATGGGTTGTTCCGAAGTGGATGCGGAAACAGCCGCACATTCATTGATTGCGGCAGACCTTTCTGGCGTAGACAGTCATGGTGTGGCAAGACTTTCCGGTTATGTAAGACTGTGGGAAGCTGGAAGAATAAATGTAAAACCAAACATACGTTGCGTTCATGAAACACCATGTACCGGAGTGGTCGACGGAGACGGAGGTTTGGGACTTGTAGTTGCTCATTATGCCATGAACTTGGCCATCGAAAAAGCAAGAAATGTAGGAACGGGTTGGATTAGTGTTCAAAACAGCAACCATTTCGGTATTGCCGGACAGTATGCGATGCTGGCAGCTGAGCAGGATATGATCGGTATTGCCATGACCAATGCTTCCGCTTTGGTAGCACCTACTTTTTCAAAAGAAAGAATGTTAGGGACAAATCCGATCTCCGTAGCTATTCCCGCAGGAACTGAGCCTACTTTCCTTGCAGATTTTGCCACTACCACAGCCGCCAATGGTAAGTTGGAGGTACTGCAAAGAGCAGGTAAGGATATTCCGGGAAAATGGCTTCAGGATGAGCATGGTGAAATTTCATTCGATGCCGAAGGACTTAAAAAAGGAGGGGCCATGTTGCCATTGGGCAGTGATTCCTTGCACGGCAGTCACAAAGGTTATATGTTGGGTTCCATAGTGGATATTTTTTCAGGGGTTCTCAGCGGAGCCAATTTTGGGCCATGGGTGCCTCCCTTTCCAGCTTACGTTCCGATGCCCGAAAATCAGCCGGGTAGAGGTATCGGACATTTCTTCGGTGCGATGCGCATCGATGCTTTCAGACCGGCATCAGACTTTAAAAAGGATATGGATCTTTGGATCAGCAGGTTTCGGGTGGCAGAGCCCATTCAAAAAGAGCGTCCGGTTGTTATTCCCGGTGATCCGGAGCGTGAGGCAAGAAGCCAAAGATTGAAAGAGGGCATCCCCCTAAATGCTGCTGTATGCCAAGATTTGAACAGTTTGGCTGAAAAAATGGGCATTTTACCTCTTTTTTGATAAAAATTTGAAGTTCAACACAATAAGAAGAACATGCCTGCCGTTTTAAGTATGGTTTTTCATAGGATATTGGATTAATACGGGCTGCGATTTCCATCACGGCCCCTTTTTTATTTTAAAAAAATGCCCGGGAAAATCCCAGGCATCAATACTAAAAGTTTTTTCTGTTAGATAATCAGCATCGCATCTCCATAACTGAAGAAACGATATTTATCCTTGATCGCTTTCTCATAGGCCTCCATCATCAAATCATATCCCGCAAAAGCACAAGCCATGATCATCAGACTCGATTTTGGCAAATGAAAATTGGTAACCAAAGAATCCGCGATATTGAAATTATATGGAGGATGTATGAAATGATTCGTCCAGCCTTCAGATGGTTTCAACAATTTTTGTGCGGTGTACGACGACTCCATGGCCCTCATGGTTGTGGTGCCGATGGAACAGATTCTATGTCCTCCTTCTTTGGCCTTGTTCACAATAGCACAAGCTGTTTCATTTACTTGGTAATATTCCGCGTCCATCTTATGCTTGCTGAGGTCTTCCACTTCAATCTGACGGAAGGTACCCAAACCTGTATGTAAAGTAACTTCGGCGAATCGAATACCCTGTATTTCGAGTCTTTTGATCAGCTCTTTGCTGAAATGCAAACCTGCTGTTGGTGCTGCGACAGCGCCTTCATGTTTTGCATATACAGTTTGGTATCTTTCCTTATCCTCCGCCTCTGGCTTACGTTTGATATATTTAGGCAAAGGTGTTTCTCCCATCGACTCCAACATCTGACGAAATGATTCCTCCGTGTCATCCCAAAGGAAACGTATGGTTCTTCCGCGGCTGGTGGTATTGTCTATTACTTCCGCTACCAATTCATCATCTTCCCCAAAATAAAGTTTGTTTCCCACACGAATCTTTCTTGCCGGATCCACAATTACATCCCACAAGCGGTTCGCCCTGTTCAATTCACGAAGCAGAAATACTTCGATCTTGGCTCCTGTTTTCTCTTTACGACCATACATACGGGCAGGAAAAACCTTGGTGTTGTTCACCACAAACACATCTTTGTCGTCGAAATATTCCATGATGTCGGAAAAGTGACGATTGTCTATCTGTCCGGTTTGGCGGTTAATTACCATCAAACGGCTCTCTTCTCTTTTTTTAGTGGGATTTTGAGCGATGAGATTGAGTGGAAGGTCGAATCTGAATTGTGATAATTTCATGTGTTGATCGGTCTTTTAAAGTTTGCATGCCGTTAACACAAAAGGTTATTTCCTTTAAACCGCACCGATTCCGGGTGTGGCACATATCATGTTACGGCATGATTTTGAAGTTGCGAAATTATGGAAGTTTTACTGCAATTACAAAGAATACTCATCATCCACTCATTCTTCTTTGGTGAATCCACTCGTTCACCGATGTTTATACAGAAGCCGAAACCAATTTTCGGGTATACTCCTGAACCGGATTCAGCAAAACCTGCTCTGTAATTCCCTGCTCGATGATTTTTCCTTTTTGCATGACCAAGATTCTGTCACTGATGTAATGTATCACATTAAGGTTATGTGAAATGAATAATCCTGAAAAACCCAGCTTTATCCTCAGTTCCATAATCAGATTCAGGATTTGTGACTGTATGCTCACGTCAAGTGCTGATACACTTTCATCAAAAATCAGGAAGGAGGGGTTTAGTGAAAGGGCTCTGGATATGCAGATCCGTTGCCTTTGTCCTCCGCTGAATTCATGCGGATATTTTTGAGCATCATCAGCGCGCAATCCAACCATTTCCAGCAAATCAACTGTTTTTTCTCTACGATTCTTGTCTGAATCATACAAACCATGAATCCTCATCGGTTCAAGAATGGCATCTCCCACTTTCATGCCCGGATTCAGCGAGCCATAGGGATCTTGAAAAACAACCTGTATCAATCTTGCAAATTCTTTTCGGTTGTATTGATTGATGTCTTTACCATGTAATGTTATAGTCCCTTTCAAAATGGGTAGCAGCCTCAATATCGCTTTTCCCAGTGTGGACTTCCCACTTCCGCTTTCACCCACCAGTCCCATCATTTCGCCCTTCCTGACATCAAAACTCACTTCTGAAACAGTATGACTGATTTCAGATTTTTTTATAAACAATCCGGAAGTTTGACCATATCCAAAACTTGCGTCATACACTTCAAGTATCTTTTTCTCTTCAATGTCCGGGGAGAAAGTTGAATGTCCAATAATGGCTGATTTTTTATTAGAATCTTCCGATGGTTCGCCCGGAAAAAAATCTTCTAATACTGGTAGTCTTTTTCCTTTGTAGGAAAATAAGGGTCTGCAAGCCAGCAATCCTTTTGTGTATGGATGATTCGAATGATGCAGGATTTGATCGGAAGTTCCCTGTTCCATCATTTCTCCTTTATACATCACCATCACCTCATCTGCATATTGTTCCACCAATCCAATATCATGGGTGATCAGGAGGACAGCCATCTTTGTTTCAACTTGCAGTTTTCGAATCAGTTTCAGAATCTGTTCTTGAACCTGAACGTCCAGTGCTGTTGTGGGTTCGTCGGCAATCAGAATTCTGGGTTCGCAACTAATTGCCATTGCGATCATGATTCGTTGCTGCTGACCTCCGCTCAGCTGGTGCGGATAACGCTCATAGATTACTTCAGCATCATCAAGTTCTACTTTTTTAATCAAATCAAGGGTCCTGACTCTGGCTTCTTTGGCGCTTATGCGAAGATGCCTGATCATCGATTCCGAAATCTGATCACCACAACGAATAAGTGGATTCAAAGCCGACATCGGTTCTTGAAAAATCATAGCGATTTCCTTTCCTCGAATCTTTTGAAGTTCTCCGCCGGATGCCGTTGTCAATTCAATTTGTTTTCCTTGGCTATGAAATAAAATTGATCCGCCACATTCCATTTTTTTTGGGAGCAATCTGAGTATGGATAAGGCTGTGAGTGATTTTCCACTTCCACTTTCTCCCACCAATGCCGTCGTCTTTCCTTCACTCAGGGAAAATGAAATCGACTTCACAAGCGGAGTCTTTGTGTTTTTTTGGATGATATCCAGTTTCAATTCCTGTATCTGAAGAACCTGCATATGGTTTCTGATCGGTTGGCTTGTGAGCTTGATGGATGGTTGAATTAAAAATACACCAATAATTCAGTTTGACTGAATAAAATCATGGATAGAGAAACAAAGACAATCTGAAAAAGTCTGATTTTATTTTGATGGCAAATAATTTTATCATAAAAAATCATGAAGAAATATCGTTGGATCTGGATCGCCATTTTCGCAATGGCCTGTAAGAAAAATACACCTGAGCATTTTATGGAAATATCAACTCCGCAATTACTAACGAGAGAGGCGATGGATCAAAAAATCATGCAAGAGCTTCACCGAAATGGAACTTTTGAATGGAAAAACCAAACTGCTAATCTGATTTGGAATGCTATGATTCTTTCAGATGGAATGATGACCATTGGATATGCACCTTCAACCGCTTTTTTCAAGGAAACACAAATGCATCTTGTCGATCTGGAACAAACGGAATGGGCCAAAACCAAAACAAGTTTGATAGCATTGGTGCTCGCATCCGAAAAAGAGCTATTTCCAAAAATCACGACCGATTCCATCATGCCATGGAATGAAAATGTATTGCCTTTGCTCAATGTGAGGGTAAGAAATATTCAAACCATCTATAGGTTGCAGAAAAGAGATGATGTAAGGTATGTTGAGCCGACGGCTTATGAACCTGCTTTTGGAAATCCGACTCGAAAAAGATTTGAAGATGAGGGTCAAGTAATTCAGTCTGAAAGTGGTTGTGGAAGCAATCAGCCCGCTCAACAGCTTTATAGTCCTAGAGACTATATTGTTATATCTCCGTCTTCGAAACAATCATGGAATATGAATGCGCATGGGATTCCTCACGCATGGCAGCGTGTTGCTGGCAGAGGGGTGAAAATTTTTTTAATTGACACCGGAGTTTCACCTGAACAGGATAATCTTTCTACCGGGTTTTCTCAAGGAAGTTCGCTGGGTAGAATGATTGAGAAGAAAGTCACTTTGCCTAGATCCACTTTTTTAGGAATACCCACAGGTCCGGTGGAGACGGTCGATGATGGTTGTGGACATGGCACTTCGATGGCTGGTGTTTGTGTCGCACCCAGGGGAACCGACGGAGCGGTGTGTGGTGTTGCGTATCAATCTGATTTGATTTCCTGCAGGGCTGCCGCAGATGTGTTTTTGGATGAAAGTAGAGAGACAAAAGGTGTTGCTGATGCATTCGTGATGGCCGGGGGAAGAACGGATGTCAAAATCATCAGCATGAGCATGGGTAGAGTAACCAGTAGCAGTCAGATTCGTGATGCTGTTCTATATGCGCATGGCAAAGGTAAATTGATATTCTGTGCAGCTGGTACATCATTGTCATGGACAAGTGGATGGGCGGGTGTTATTTTTCCTGCCAGCATGGATCAGGTGAATGCCATAACCGGAGTGTATGAATCCAACATCAATCTCTCATGTTCGAGTTGTCATGATGGTCCTGAAACCGACTTCACCATAGTCATGGAAAAGCCTGAACCAAATGCGCATCCGCTGACATTGGCAGATTGGGGAGATTATCCTTCCACTGTGGGTGGATCTTCAGTGGCCACTGCCACCGCTGCAGGAATCGCTGCTTTGGTTTGGAGCAAATATCACACATGGAGCGCTTCGATGGTCCGTGATAAGTTGATTCAAAGCAGTATGAACTATCCATACAGAAATGCCCAACTCGGTTGGGGGCTGATGAATGCTGAGAAAGCAACCAGATAAACGATATGAATGAGGGTGATTTTGTGGCAAAAGAAAAGGTCCCGAATTTTCGGGACCTTGTTGTTTTTTTTGGATTGATGAATCAATAGTCACGGTTGAATCCGCCACCGCCACTGCGGTTACCACCACCGTAGCCACCGCCACTGCGGTTACCACCACCATAGCCACCGCCACCGCGGTTACCACCACCGAAACCACCACGGCTTCCGCCGAATCCACCACCTGAACGCTTCTTGTACTCGCCTTCAGGACGTGGTTGTGATTCATTAACGATGAGCTTACGACCCATAACTTCTGTTTCGTTGAGGTTAGAGATGGCTGTTCTTGCAGCTTCATCGTCTTCCATTTCAACAAAACCGAAACCTTTGCTACGGCCACTCATTTTGTCCTTAAGGATTTTTCCGCTGGTAACAACGCCATACGGAGTGAAGAGATTCGTCAAATCTTCGTCTGTCATAGACCAACTTAGATTTCCAACATAAATGTTCATTGTAAAAAACTGTTTAAAAATGAAAAAAAAGAAAATGATTCAGTCATAACAACGAACTGAAGAAGTTGAAAATGAACTTTTCAGTCACCGACGAAAAACTAAAACCATTAATTCAACATAAAGGTAGGGGGAAACTATCGAATTTCATAGTATTACCTTCAAAAAAAACTTAATTCTCGAAAAACGCCTACTTTTTCATAAAAGATTTTCCACAAGAAGGAGCTAAGAAAGGGGGAGGATATGGTTAAACAATCGGTTTTGACAATAAAAAAAGCTGTTTCATGGGTAGAAACAGCTTTATAATTTCAGATGTCGTTAAGATTATTCGGCAACAACTTCGAATTCAACCTCGGTTTCGTTTCCGTTACCAAAGTCTACTTTCGCCTTGAAAGTTCCGATTTCTTTTACTTCGTCAAGGATCTGGATACGACGACGATCGATTTCATATCCTTTTTGTTCTCTGATGGCTCTTGCAATCTGAACAGAAGTAACACTTCCGAAGATTTTGCCGCTGGTACCGGTTTTTGCTCCGATTTTCAGCGCACCTTCTTTAAGAACAGCAATGACATTGTTGATTTCCGCAAGCAATTTGGCTTCTTTTTTAGCCTGTTGCTTCATGCGTTCGTTCAACTGCTTCAAATTGCTTGGATTAGCTTCAACTGCCAATTTTTTTGGAATAAGGTAGTTTCTGCCATATCCGTTTTTTACGGTTACCAACTCGTTGGCTCCGCCAAGATTGTTTACATCCTGAATGAGAATAACCTGCATGATTGTTGCATTTTTACCCAATCCATCCTTTTTACATGGACTTTCACCGGAAAATGAACCGGATTAGGGTGGTGAAAAATAATTTTATTTCAAAAGATCGGTAACGTAAGGAAGAATAGCCATTTGACGGGCTTTCTTTACCGCTTCGCTCACTTTACGCTGAAACTTCAAAGAGTTTCCGGTAATACGGCGTGGAAGCAATTTTCCTTGTTCGTTCAGAAACTTCTTAAGAAAGTCAGCATCCTTGTAATCGATGTAACGGATACCCATTTTCTTGAAACGGCAATATTTCTTGGGGCGTTTTTCAGCCTTGATCGCCGTCAGGTATTTGATTTCATTTGCTTTTGCCATGACTTAGATTGCTGCGTTTTCGTGTGAAGAATGGGATGCGCCACTTCTCTTTCTCGCATTGTACTCGACGGCGTATTTATCGAGTGCAGTGTACATGTGACGAATGACATTGTCGTCACGCAAAAGTTGAACTTTCAACTTTTCATTGAAGCTGGATGGCGCTGAATACTCCATCACCCAGTACAAACCTGTGGTTTTCTTGTTGATGGGATAGGCCAGTGATTTCAATCCCCATGCCTTGGTGTGCACAACGGACCCGCCGTTTTCTGCAACCAGACTTTCATACTTCTTTTGAGCTGTTTTGTAATCCTCTTCAGAGAGTATCGGGGTAAAAATCACCATCAATTCGTAGCTGTTCATTTTTACCTTTTTTGGTTTAAAAAAATTGTTGTCCCCAATTTTGGGGTGGCAAAGATAGGGATTTTGCCGGAGCCGCCAAGCCAATTGCTGTTTTCTTTTTAAAAACGCTCAAGTTATTGATGACTGAAAAGAAAAAACCTGCCTCAGGGGCAGGTATAAAATATCATTCAAACCTTTTAGGGTTATTATTTTTGCTTCATCGCATTGATTCTCAAAGCAAGTTTACGCTTGAGATTCGAAGCTTTGTTTTTGTGGATTGTTCCTCTTCTAGCCAACTTGTCGATCATGGAAGAAACTTCCGGTAATTTATCTGAAGCCGCTGTAGGATCCTGAATGGCCCTGATGTCGCGAATCGCATTACGAGTGGTTTTACCATAATAACGGTTTCTCTCGTTTCTCTTCGCACTCTGACGAACATCCTTTTTGGTAGCTGCGTGATTTGCCATTTATACTTTTTTTAGGGACGCAAAGATAACAATAAGGTTTGAAAAATTCACATTTTTCTCATTTTATTTCCAAATTCTCTTTTTTTCAGTTCAAATTAGTTTGGTAAAGTTTTGAATTCTTGACCCGCTTTCTTGTCTTTTCACCGATATTTGCAAACCCTTTAAGGGGTATCAATCCATCTATAATCGTACTTTCTACATTGTCATGAAGGATTTTCAATACATCACAAATGCCTCACCGGCTGTCATAGAAGAGCTTTACCTTGATTTTACAAAAGATCCGGGAAATGTGGATCCTGAATTCAGAAAGTTTTTTGAAGGGTTCGACTTTGCAGTTGCCAATCCTACAAAATCGGTAGGAAAAGCACCCGTCTCCGTAGCCGGCGGCGATATCGGAGCAGAATGGGCTGTATATCAGCTCATTGAGGCCTATCGCAAAAAAGGACATCTGCTCGCCAAAACCAACCCCATCAGGGAAAGAATCGACAGAGGTGCCAAACTGGATTTACGCTACTTCGGTCTCTCGGATGCCGACCTAAACAAGGAGTTTCATGCCGCACAATTTATCGGTCTCCCTCCATCTCCGCTGAGTACCATCCTGGAAAAACTCAAACAAACCTATACCCATCACACTGGTGTAGAGTATAATTATATAAACGATCCTGAAAAATTGGAATGGCTTACCCATGCCATAGAAAATGACCTTTCCCGCCCATTGAGCATCGACCAAAAGAGAAGAATACTTCATAAGCTCAATGAAGGGGTTATGTTCGAAAAATTTCTTCATACCAAATACATAGGTCAAAAAAGATTCAGTCTGGAAGGTGGTGAAACAACTATTGCCGCTCTAGATTCCATCATCAATGTGGTCTCCACATTGGGCGTCAAAGAAGTGGTTCTGGGTATGGCTCACCGAGGAAGACTGAATGTGCTGGCCAATACGCTCGGAAAAACCTACGAACAGATTTTTAATGAGTTTGAAGGCCATGCCTTACCGGATTCAACTATGGGTTCAGGAGATGTGAAATATCACCTTGGTTTCACCAGCGATGTCGTAACCCTCTCGGGCAACAATGTTCATTTGAAATTATGTCCCAACCCTTCCCATCTTGAAGCGGTGGATCCCGTGGTCATGGGCTATGCCAGAAGCAAAGCCGATGTGATGCATGGTGGTGATTGCAGCAAGGTGCTGCCCATCCTTATTCATGGAGATGCTTCCGTGGCCGGTCAAGGTATCGTATACGAAGTGATCCAGATGAGCAAACTTGAGGGTTATCAAACTGGAGGAACCATACATTTTGTCATCAACAATCAAATCGGTTTCACCACCGATTTTGAAGATGCTCGTTCTGCGGATTATTCCACTTCGGTTGCCGCAATGGTTCAGGCTCCTGTATTTCATGTGAATGGGGATGACCCGGAAGCTGTAATCAAAGTATGTGAACTCGCTGCCAGATATCGTCAGAAATTCAACTCCGACATTTTCATAGACATGGTGTGTTACAGAAGACATGGACATAACGAAGGAGATGAACCCAAATTCACACAACCCCAGCTTTACGCCCTGATCGACAAACATCTCAATCCCAGAGAGGTTTATACCCAGTACCTCATGGAAAACGGTACTCCCGATGCCAAGAATATGGCGAAAGAGATGGAGACCCGTTTTTTGAAAGACTTACAGGATAGGTTAGACGAAGTGAAACAGAATCCGCTGCCATATCAGTATCAAAAGCCTGAATTGTCATGGCAAAAACTCCGCAAAGCAAATGCGGATGATTTTCTTGCTTCTCCCAAAACTGCCATCAGCAAAGAAGTTTTGCAAAATCTGTTCGGTGCATTGATGAAATGGCCGGAAGGTTTCAAGCCGCTCAAAAAAGTGGAAAAGCTTATTCAGGATAAGATTAAATTATACGAAGACCAGCAGAAGATAGATTGGGCAACAGCCGAATTGCTTGCATACGCTTCGCTCAATCATGAAGGTAAAGACGTCAGGATGAGCGGACAGGATGTGAAGCGTGGTACATTCAGTCACAGGCATGCGGTTTTGTTTGATGAAAAAACAAATACCGAACACAACCGTCTTACCGATGTGTCGAAAGATGGAGCCATGTTCCGCATTTTCAATTCATTCCTCAGTGAATATGCGGTGTTGGGTTTCGAATATGGATATGCCATGGCCAATCCGGAATCACTGGTGATTTGGGAAGCCCAGTTCGGTGATTTTTCCAATGGCGCACAAATCATCATAGATCAGTTTTTGGCTTCTGCGGAAACGAAGTGGCAAAAAATGAATGGTATGATCATGCTTCTGCCGCACGGCTACGAAGGACAGGGACCTGAACACAGCAGTGCCCGTATGGAGCGCTTCCTGCAGCAATGTGCCGAAATGAACATGGTGATCACAAACATCACCACAGCATCCAATTTCTTCCATGCCATACGCAGACAAATGACATGGCCGTTCAGAAAGCCCATGATCAATTTTTCACCAAAAGCGAACTTGCGTCATCCGGGAACATACAGCGACATCAACGCGTTTACCGATGGCGGATTCAAAGAGGTGATAGATGATGCTCAGGCGGATCCGTCACTAATTAAAAAAGTACTAATGTGCTCCGGTAAGATCTATTTCGACTTGGAAGAGAAAAAGCAGAAAGAGGGAAGAAAAGATATTGCCATAGTTCGTTTGGAACAACTGTATCCGTTGCCACAGGACCAACTCGACGAGCTCTATAAAAAATATGCAAAGGCAATATGGTATTGGGTACAGGAAGAGCCACTCAACATGGGTGCTGCAACCTATTTGAGAATGAACCTCAAAAACATTAATTTTTATATTTTCAGCAGATTGTCGAGCGCTGCAACCGCAACCGGATTTTCAAAAATCCATGCGATGGAGCAGGCGAAAATCCTCGATGTGGCATTTAATCAGTAAGTCAACTCAAAAATATGTTTCAGAATTTAAGCGAAAAACTGGAGTCGGCCTTTAAGAATTTGAAGGGACAGGCTAGAATCACAGATTTGAATATCGCCAATACGGTAAAGGATATACGCAGGGCACTTGTGGATGCGGATGTCAATTATAAGATAGCGAAAGATTTTACAGACCGTGTGAAGGAAACGGCGCTCGGAACAAAGGTGCTACTCTCTGTCAATCCTGGTCAGCAGATGGTCAAGATCGTTCAGGATGAGCTTACAGCATTGATGGGTGGAACAGCAAGCGACTTCAGCATTAGCGGTCAGCCTGCCGTGATTTTGATTGCAGGTTTACAGGGTAGTGGTAAGACCACATTCAGTGGTAAGCTCGCGAATTATCTGAAAACAAAAAAAGGAAAATCTCCTTTATTGGTAGCTGCGGATATTTATCGTCCAGCCGCGATTGATCAGCTTGAGGTATTGGGTGGACAGATTGGTGTGGATGTTTTCAGCGACAGAGAGAATAAAGACGCGGTTTCCATTGCGGAAAAGGCCATCAAAGAGGCGAAAGCGAAAAACAAGAATGTTGTCATCATAGATACTGCCGGTCGACTTGCTGTGGATGAGGAGATGATGAATGAGGTGGCTGCTATTAAAAAAGCGATTCAGCCAAACGAGATTTTGTTTGTGGTAGACAGTATGACCGGACAAGATGCGGTGAATACGGCCGCGGCTTTCAATGAGCGACTTGATTTCTCGGGTGTGGTGCTGACAAAACTCGATGGAGACACTAGAGGTGGTGCCGCATTGTCTATTCGTTATACGGTAAACAAACCGATCAAATTCAGCAGCAGCGGTGAAAAAATGGACACGCTGGATGTGTTTTATCCCGAGAGGATGGCGCAAAGAATTCTCGGAATGGGGGATATCGTGAGTCTGGTGGAAAAAGCACAAGAGCAGTTCGACGAAGCGGAAGCTGCAAAACTGGAAAAGAAAATCAGAAAAAATCAATTTGATTTCGAAGATTTCAAAACCCAGCTACAGCAGATACAGAAAATGGGTAATATCAAAGACCTGATGGGTATGATTCCTGGTGTGGGAAAACAGATTAAAGACCTAGATATCAACGATAACGCTTTTACAGGCATCGAGGCCATGATCAACTCCATGACACTGGAAGAAAGAAGAAATCCGGACATCATCAATCCCAGCCGCAAACAGCGTATCGCCAAAGGAAGCGGGAAAGATCTTGCGGAACTCAATCAATTCCTCAAGCAGTTCGACCAAATGAAGCAGATGATGAAGATGATGAATAAGATGCCCATGGGCAGAATGCCGGGACTGAAGCGTTGATCTGTTGAAAAAATTGTTTTTTAACTATTTACGCATTTTTCTTCGCCAGTTTTTGTTTTTTCCACAACACGTGCATATCTTTGCAGTCCCCTTTTTTAAGGTGGACCTTTAACCCTATTGTTCACAACCAAAAAAATGTCTATTTTTTATGGCTGTTAAAATGAGACTTCAAAGACATGGTTCAAAGAAAAGACCATTCTATTTCATCGTTGTCGCTGACGGAAGAAGCCCTCGCGACGGAAAATTCATTCAGAAACTGGGTACCTACAACCCATTGACTGTTCCTGCTACTGTTCAGGTTGATCGTCAGAAAGCGTTGGATTGGCTTCAAAAAGGAGCTCAACCTACTGATACGGTTCGTCGTATCCTGTCTTTCAAAGGCGTACTTTACCTGAAGCATCTTCTTCGTGGTGTTGCCCTCGGATTGTTTGATGAGGCTACCGCTATGGAAAAGTTCACCAAATGGAGCAACGAGCATGATTCAATGGTTTCTAATCGCCAGTCTGCCCACAAAAAAGCAAACATGGATCGCAGAAATGCTCCTTATGTGAAAAAAGTGGAAGCAGCTCCAGCTCCGGTAGAAGAATCAGCACCAGCTGCTGAAGAAGCACCAGCTGAAGAACCAAAAACGGAAGAATAATCGCATTTCCGAATAATTTTTAAGGTCTCGTCATTCCGACGAGACTTTTTTTGTGCTATCCTTGCGATAGGTTTTAAACATCACGTATGTCGACATATATTAAAATTGGAAAATTCGCAGCTTCACACGGCCTTCACGGCGATCTGATCCTTCAGCACCACTTGGGTAAAAGGACTTCATTGCAAGATGTTAAGGCTGTCTTTATAGAAACTTCTACCGATCGCTTCCTCCCTTATTTCATCGAAAAAACAAAAATGAGAAACCAGGAAGAAATCCTGGTCAAACTGGAAGAAATAGATAGCCCTGAAAAAGCAAGAAAACTGACACCCAAAGAAGTTTGGCTCACACAGGAAGATTTTCAGCGCCACTCCGGTAAATCGGCCCCCATTACATTACTGGGTTATGAACTTTTTGACGATTCGAAAAGGGTAGGTGAAATAAAAGAAGTGATAGAACAACCCCACCAGATTCTCTGCACGGTCATGATCAATGATAAAGAGGCCTATATTCCTGTTCATGAGTCCAATATTTTGGAAATCAATCATCAAAAACGTCAGATTCATGTTGAAATACCTGAAGGACTGCTTGATATCTATCTTTAAGGAGATTGAAATCAAATAAATTCTCCTTTTATTTCCTCAATTGACCACAAAATCCTACCTTTGCGCCTCACAAAAAACGACTTTTACAAGTTGAAAAGTGGACGATAGCAATTGAAATCCGATTTTCAACAAACGAAGGTCAATTAACTTTTAAAAATTGTAAACATGAAATCAATTACCATCGAAGGTCAGCTGAGGACCGAAAGCGGGAAGAAAGCCGCCCGTCAACTTCGCTCTCAGAAACTCGTGCCAGGTGTAATTTATGGCGGTTCAACTGAAGTAAATTTCGCAACACCAGCATCATCATTAAAGTCAATCGTATATACCTCCGAGTTCATGCTCGCAGAAATCAAGGTTGATGGAAAATCATATCGCTGCATCCTTAAGGATATGCAATTCGACAAAGTGACAGATCAACTGATTCACATCGATTTTCTCGAATTGACCGAAGACAAGAAAGTTATCGCCACTTTACCATTGAAATATGTGGGAACTCCTGAAGGGGTTAAAGCGGGTGGTAAATTGGTTACTAAAATGAAAGCCATCAAGATCAAAACATATCCAAAATACCTGAAAGAGTTCATCGAAGTAGATTTGTCTAATCTTCAATTGAATGAAAACATTCGTGTAGAAAACATTCCTACAGAAAACATGGAGGTTATGAACTCCCCAAGAATTCCTATCGCTTCCATTGTGATGACTCGTCAGTTGAAGCAGGAGGAAGCGGCAGCAGCAGCTCCAAAAGGTAAAAAATAATATACCGAAACAACTTTCAAATAAAAGCCTCTGGAAACAGAGGCTTTTTCAATTTCAACACCACAACAACAATGAGGGCACCTCAGTTTTCCCTACCTTTGCGCACTATAATATTTACACAATGGGAATGGATAGAAATACAATAATCGGTTTTGTTTTGATCGGAGGACTTTTGATGGCCATGTTCTATTTCAACAGCAAAAGTCAGCTTGCTTACGAAGGAGAACAAAAAAGAATCGCAGATTCCATAGCCCAAGTAAAGAAAAAAGCAGAAGCAGTAGCAGCAAAGACTGTTGTAGCTGCTAAGCCTGATTCTGCCAGTCCTTCTTTTTTAAATTTCGGTTTTGCTTCTACATCACAAGAGGACTCAATCGTCACTTTAGAAAACAATAAAATAAAAATCGCTTTTCACAACAGAGGCGGACAGCCAGGTAAAATGATATTGAAGGATTTCAAAACATACGATGGGAAATCCGTAGAAATGAATTCCGGGCGCTTCAACAAGTTAACCTACAGAATCAATACGCCTTTGAACCGATCAGCTGAAGTGTCAGACATACTCTTTACACACCAACCGGTTCAAAAAAAGGAAGACGGCTCTCAGTCGATCATTTTTGAAACAAGTGATTCAACCGGAAAAAAAATCAGCCACAAATACACATTATCTGCGGATGATTACATGTTGCAAATGCAAATCAGTTTTGATGATGCGGATCAACTATTGTCTACCCAGGATTTGAATCTGCTATGGCAGAACGAAGCGCCTTACATAGAAAGGGACCATAAATATGAGCTTACACAAACCCATATCGGCTTTTTGGAAAAAGGGGATTTTGATTTTGAATATGTGGGAGAAGGAGATCAGAAAAAACTGACTAACACAAAATGGCTGGGAAACAAGCAGCAGTTCTTCCTATCCACACTCATTTCTCAAAATGAATTCAAAGAGGCAAACGCTTCGTGGTATCTTCCAAAAGATTCGAACGATCATTATCTGATCAGAACCAATCATAGTTTTGTATGTCCATTGGTTCGTCAGGGAAATCATGCCGATGTTCCTTTGAGCATGTATTTTGGTCCGAGTGATTACAATGAATTGAAAAAACACAATGTAGGACTAGAATATTTTGTTCCTTATGGAAACGGAATTTTCGCATTTGTAAAATACATCAACCGCTATTTCCTTTTGCCGGTTTTCGACTTCATACAGCATAATGTGATGAACATGGGAATCGTGATTTTATTGATCACCCTTCTTATACGTTTGATCACTTCTCCCATATTGTACAAAAGTTATTTGAGCGGAGCCAAAATGAAAGTGCTCAAGCCGGAAGTGGATGCACTTAAAGAAAAGTATAAAGACGATCAACAAGCATTCGGCATGGAACAAATGAAATTATGGAAGAGCGCAGGTGTGAGTCCTTTGGGTGGTTGTCTTCCTGCATTGCTTCAGATTCCAATTTTCATGTCGTTATATTACTTCTTTCAATCCAATATCGATTTGAGAGGTAAATCATTTTTGTGGGCTAACGATTTGGCTCAATACGACAACATCGCTTCGATTCCCTTTTCGATTCCTTTCTACGGAGACCATGTCAGTCTCTTCACCATCACCGCAGTCATCACCAGTTTGCTCATTTCGATTTACAGTATGAGCAACATGCAAGACAACAGCAATCCGTTGATGAAGTACATGCCTTACATCTTCCCTGTGTTGTTGCTGGGCGTGTTCAACAGTCTTCCTGCGGCATTAACATGGTATTATACAGTATCCAATACAATTACACTGATTCTTCAAATCATCATACAGAAATACATTATCGATCACGATAAGATTATGGCTCAGATTGCCGAGAACAGAAAAAAGCCTGTGAAAAAAAGCAAGATGCAGGAGCGCATCGAAGCGATGCAGGAAAGCCAAAAAAAGCTTCAGGATCTGAAGAATAAAAATTCAAACAAAGGATAGTTTTATTCTATACTTTTTTCTTGGAGGACATTCGATGAATGATGTGATATTATTTCATACATTGTCGGTTTCCGTTTTTTCTATGGATTTGATGATGGCTTACATTTAAATTATCATTGGTGTGTTTGCAATACATAAAACACGCCAATAAATCTCATGCTGGAGATAACGACGATTCTTAAAAGAAAAGATTGTGATGATTGAATTGAGTGAGAGCAGTTCTGTCTTACTCAGTTGATTTGAGAACCAACTTAAGACCAGTATAACCTTGTTTAACTTCGGGAACCAACAGACGTTGTTTGGAAGGAATCAGGTAGATCGTGTTCCCTTTTTGAAATTGACGCACCGTGCCTGAATAGAGATATGGATTTTCAGCAGGTGTTCCGGTAAAAATAAGCCCCTTGTATTTCATTCCGGTTTTTAGGTTGAAAGAAATACTGTTTTTGAAGCTGTTTTCTGTTGCAATATTCAGCACAACCCTGTTCTTGGCCTTTCTGCGTAAACCACGGTCGGCAAAACCATGAAACACAGAGACTGTGAACAATGTGAGTAATAAAATATTTTTAACGTGCTTTTTCATTGCAGAAAGGGTATTAACCTATACAAATATAACAAACTAGACTGAAAATCCTAATAATTTACATGTTTTTTCGGGCTTGTTGAAAACCTGTTAATTCCTCAAAGAATATTTTTTAAACATTGTTTTTGAAGCCTATTTCGCTTAAATTACATAAACATCCGTTACAAATGAGAAAAAATCCGCACAGACAAGATAACGGCGAGTTCAGGGAATTGTTTCAAAGCTATCAGCAATTGAAGGAGGGTAAACACCATTCTTTCATATATGAGGATGGTTTTGAGCAAATTATCGACTACCTGATCGACCACGAAAAAGTAAACGAGGCGCTAGAAGCCGCAGAAATAGCCACATCTCATTTTCCATATTCATCCACATTGATGCTCATGCGTGCCGATGCCTTATTGTCTTTACGCAGATACAAGGAATGTCTGTATATACTCGACAAGGCCATGATGCTGGACAATCATGATTTATCCCTATACATCATCAAAACCGACGCCTTGTTGGCGCTGGATAGGCAGGAGGAAGCTTCTGAATTGTTGGAATCCGCCCTGGAGCTTTTCGATGGTGAAGAAAAGATTGAGTTGCTTTTTGAATTGGGTGATGTGTATGATGATTATGAAAACTTCGACAAACTATTCGACTGTCTCAAATTGATTCTGGAATTGGACCCCAATAATGAAGAAGCGTTGTACAAAATATGTTTCTGGACAGACCATACTGGAAGAAATGAAGAGGGGATCAGATTGCATCAAAAAATCCTGGATGACAATCCGTACAATGAACTGGCCTGGTTCAATCTGGGTGCGGCTTATCAGGGATTGAAACTATATGAAAAATCCATCGATGCTTATCAGTTCGCAGTGGCGATAAATGAGAAGTTTGATTATGCATACCGAAATATGGGTGATGCATACATCCGATTGCGCAAATACAAAGATGCCATAGAGTCTCTCGAAAAAGTGATCATGCTGGCACCACCGGAGGCAGTGATTTATGAGGCCATCGGGCATTGTTACGATAAGATGGACAATTATGCGCAGGCAAGGCTTAATTACAAGAAAGCGAGCAGGATCAATCCGGAAGACAGCCAATTGTATTTTAAGATAGCCGGAACATACATGAATGAGGGTGTTTGGCATAATGCGATTAAATCTTTGCAGCAAGCCCTCAAGTTTCACCTCATGCAACCCGAATATAATTTGGCCTTGGGAAGATGCTACCAAGAACTTGAAGCCTATGATGAGGCCATCACATATTTTGGAAATGTAGTGAGGATCAGACCTAGAAACGCCAAAGGATGGATTGAATTACTTGAATGTCTGCACCTCGCCGGTTATCAGTCGGAGGGATTGGAATATGTGAATGCAGCATTAGAGCATACCGACAACAAACCGATTTTTTTCTACTTCAGGGCTTTGTTTCAATTCGCATCAGGACATTCCAAACAAGCTTTGGAAGACCTCGAACATGCATTGATTCTTTATCCCAAAGGCATTAAAACCTTCATAGATCTTGTTCCGTCGATCCTGCAACATCAGCCGGTAGTCGACCTGATCGCCAAATACAAAGGTTCAGGAAAACGCAAAAAGCCCTGATGCGCCGCAATTGAAAAGCATTGAATATCTTTGCGAAAAAATTTCAGATGCATTTCAACCTGACTCAAATTCCTGAAAGAACTTCGCAACCTAGAACCCATGGCTTGACCATGGTCATGGATAAAGGTCTGAGTACTCAGGAGGCCATCAATCTCATGCAGGTAGGTTCACCTCATATCGATGTGGTGAAACTTGGATTCGGTACGGCTTTTGTTACGCCCAATCTGAAAGAGAAACTCGAAGTCTACAAGTCTTACAATATGCCTGTTTATTTTGGAGGCACCCTTTTTGAAGCATTTTTGATCAGAGGGCAAGTGGATGATTATATCAGGGCTTGTGCGGATTATGGCGTAAGCTACATGGAAGTCAGTGATGGATCCATCAGCATTTCCCACGAAGAAAAATGCCGCTACATCGAAATGCTTTCAAAACATGGAACAGTTCTGAGCGAAGTGGGAAGCAAAGATGCTGCTCACATTATTCCTCCATATAAATGGATTGAATTGATGCAAGCTGAATTGAATGCAGGTTCCGCTTATGTGATTGCAGAGGCCAGAGAAGCCGGCAACGTTGGCATATACAGAGGTTCAGGCGAAGTAAGGGAAGGGTTGGTTCAGGAAATACTGACTAAGATACCTGCAGAGAAAATTTTGTGGGAAGCACCACAAAAGGCACAGCAACTTTATTTCTTGGAATTGATTGGTTGCAATGTTAACCTTGGAAATATTGCGCCATCAGAAATCATCGCGCTTGAAGCCATGAGAATCGGTTTGAGGGGAGATACATTCTCATTATATCTCAACAAATGAGCATCAGAAAAATAGGATTGATCGGATATCCTCTTCTTCATTCATTTTCAAAATCATACTTTTCCCAAAAGATAAATGAAGAGGGAATCACAGACCTCATCTTCGACAATATAGAGATGCAAGACATTTCGAGGCTGCCTGATTTCCTCTTGAAAAATCCCGAATATGTCGGACTCGCGGTAACCATTCCACATAAGACTTCCATTCTTCCATTTCTTAATGACATTGAAACCAAGGCATTGGAAATAGGCTCGGTCAATTGCCTGAAAATTAATCCTGGAAATATCAAAGGATTCAATACAGATATGATCGGTTTTGAACAATCCATCAAGCCTTTACTAAAAAAACATCATACCCAGGCTCTGATTCTTGGTTCAGGCGGTTCCTCAAAAACAGTCGCACATGTTCTGAAAAAAATGGGATTGCAAACAACCGTTGTCAGCAGAACGCCATCAGCCGGAATGATTGGCTATGAAGAAGTTTCTGAAGAGATAATGTCAATCAATACAGTTGTTGTCAACTGTACTCCATTGGGAATGTTTGGAACAGAGCTGTCTTCTCCCGAATTGCCCTATGCGGTCGTAACCAACCTTCATCTTTTTTTCGATTTGATTTATAATCCGGAAGAAACAACATTTTTACAAAAAGCCAAACAAAGAGGAGCTACAACCTGCAATGGCTTGGATATGTTACACATTCAGGCAGAAGAAAATTGGAAGATCTGGCATCAGTGATTCTGTTTCAGAAAATGCAGAAAGTTCTCCGGAATTGCACTAGGTTTTCTTTTTTCATAATCAAAACAAACCATGCCAGTTTTGGCAACGGCTATTTGAACTTTTTTATCATTCCGGGTTGTATGGATATCATAGAAAATTTCGAAGCCGATGCTTCCTATATCACCAGTGACAATTTCAAAATCCAGGATATCTCCATATACAGACTCATTCGTGTAATTCACCATGAGTTCATTCATGATCAACCCTGCACCTCCGACAGACATTTCTGAAAACCCTCCATTGCTGAGCCATTGAACCCTTGCTTCGTGAATCAAGGTGACGAGGGAATCATTTCCAAGATGGTTTCCGTAATTGATATCGGTGATTCTTACCGGAATGGACAATCGATACCGATTGCCATCGGGCATGATTAATTTAATTCTCGCCATATTGTGATTGAATGAAAGCCAGCAATTTCGCCATCGCTTTTTTTCTGTGACTGAATATGTTTTTTTCTTCCAAACTCATTTCTGCAAAAGGGATTTCGCTGCCTTCAGGGATAAAGACGGGATCATAACCAAAACCTGCTTGGCCTGACTGCCGAAGGGCTATATTTCCTTCACAAATCCCTTCAAACAAATATTCATCTCCATTTTCAAGCATTAAGGATATGACAGTTCTGAATCTGGCTTTCCT
>JAURKN010000129.1 GCA_030831725.1 Ferruginibacter sp. | reverse complement strand
TGTGATGGATACCATGAATTTTTGGATGGATGTGGCGATGGACGATCTGAAAGAAGTGTTGAAAAAAGTGGATGTACTTTTGGTGAATGATGCTGAAGCCCGCCAGTTGGGTGGTGAAATCTCTTTGGTAAAAGCTGCACGAATCATCATGGATATGGGTCCTGCGTTTCTCATCATCAAGAAAGGAGAACATGGGGCCTTGTTGTTCCATCAGAATCATGTGTTTTTCGCACCGGCACTGCCTTTGGAAGAAGTTTTCGACCCTACGGGAGCAGGTGACACATTCGCAGGTGGTTTTATCGGACATATCGCAAAAACAAAAGACATCAGCTTCGAAAACATGAAAAGAGCGATAATCGTCGGTAGCGCACTCGCCAGTTTCTGTGTAGAAAAATTCGGTCCGGAAAGATTGAAGGAAATCAACAAAGCCGACATCGATGCACGTATCCAGCAATTTGTCCAGCTTGTGAATTTCGATATCGACTTGGTTTAATCTATGTTAGAAATCATTCTGCTCATTTATCTCTGCAAAAATATCGGTAACCTCGCCATTCAGAAAGGATTACCACCTGCCCGTTGGAAATGGTACACCATCATCAGCTGGATTCTTTTTGAAATGATGGGCTTCACCATCGGTCAAATGACATTCGGATTGGATATGTCCAACATGATTGGTTTGATGTTATTCGCGTTGGCTTCGGCCTTTGGTGGATATTTAATCGTAAGAAGAAATCTCGAACAAAAACCCGATGTAGATACTCCGTTCTAATATCTTTTACATCGCTGTTTCATTAGATCTTAATCGGATTCCTCCACGTTACATTTTTTTGGGTTTTCAATCTCCTACATAAAACACCAGTTTTTCCCTTCTGATATTTCCGCTCGTGTTGAAAGCTTCCACAAAAAGGATATACGCTCCGTAGCCAACTTTCTGTCCTGCATCCAACATGCCATTCCAAAAAAACTGACCCGTTCTGCCACACATTTCAGCTCGAAGCCATTTTTTAATGATCCTGCCTCCTGCATCACAAATGAATGTCTGTAACACATTTCCCGGCTCATTGAAACTATATTGTAAAACAAGAAGATCCTCATTGCCGTCGTTGTTCGGACTCATCCATCGTGATTTCAAACTGAATGCGCGACTTTCGAAAAGCAAATCCGCAGCCTGACTGTTTTTGTTTCCCGGGGTAGCGAAACCTGAAGCGCTGGATGCACTATGCCAATTGGCAGTATGTTGTGAAAAACCATTGGGATCAAGTCGCTCCAAAGAAACCCCTTCTTTCTCACTCAAGAGTGAGAAGTGCCAATCGTCAAAATAGTGAACCCTGTCTATTTCTTTGCCTTGTTTGTTGAGTAATAAAACGTTGCCCTCATCATCTGCGAATGAAGGCAGATCGGGCATTTCAATGATTTGATCCGGGTTGCATGACCTGTATTGGCGAAGTAAATGTGTTTTATCGGTAGAAAGGGCAAGATATTCCTGAGGCAAAAGCGGAAACGGATTTTCAGAAATAGACGTTATGTTATCCACCTCGCCCATTTCATTTAGGTTCGCCAAATAGCAATCCTGAAGATCTATTACGCGATCAGTTCGATTGTATAATTCTACCATATCAGCGCCACCTGAAACCGGATTGAACAAGATTTCGTTGATGACCAAATCCATGGAATCCGGAAGTTTTTTAATCCCGATTTTTACCGGATCAGAACTGCCGATGCCATTCATGACACAATCCTTCATTTCATCATATGCTATGGAATATAATTTTCCCGAATCCAAAGCCCTACTCAATATGAGTGTCAATCCATCTTGTTTTGGCGATTCAAAAGCAACATCGGCGATATGGATGTTCTGATGGTCGATTTGATAATTCAAGGGATTCATGGCTGTGGTGCTGTCAAGTGTCTCGTTGAACAATAGGCAAACCTTGGTTGGATCTGATACGTATGCTTTTATCCGACTCGGAGGATCATGGTCCGGGTTCACTTGCCTGATGCTGTTGCTTTTTCCGGGAGTACCGCCTGATACTGACACCGCACTGCTCCAGTTTCCATATCCCCCACAAGGATTTTTTTGATCCATCATCTCCAATGACCAGCCTCCTGATTTTTTGACTTCATTTTCATGCCATCGGTCTGAATAAGAAACAGAATGAATGGTCTTTCCTTTATCATCCAACAGAAATAATTCGTCACCCGAATTGGAGAGGGCGGGAAAATAAGAGACAGATCTGGTATTGCCATACGGCACAAGCTGAGACAATGAACCGCTGCTGCAAACCAAAAGAAAACTATCCGGCATCAATGTGAAATCAGGCAAGGGACCCGACCTGCTGCTTGGCTTCGCCATACGCCATCCACTTACGTTGATGGGAAAAGGTGAAGCATTGACCAACTCTATCCATTCTGTCGCAGGCAATCCGATTCGAGGCTCCGGATCCGACATGATTTCGTGGATGAGAATGTCGTTTCGATCACTTTGGTACCGAAAGAAAAAGACGGATGTATCACTGATCATTTGACCATAAGCATCAGAAACCTGTGTGATATGCAGATTGTACCATTTCCTCAGCGAAAAGCTATCAGAAAAATTCAACATCCATTTGCGTGACGAACCATTGTCTGAGCTTACAGAAACAGGTGCCACATTTCCGGGTTGTACACGATAATGCGATAAATCTGTCGTTGATGCCAGATCCATGGAATTGGAATAATATATGACAAGCGTATTCGCATTTTTTACAACAACGGAATCCATTTTGGGCAATAGCGTATCTATAGTTGAACAGGCAAATACGGATTGCTGAAACTGTGACATCATCAAAAAAAGCAATAAGAAATTTCGACCGTTGAACATTCGAATCATTTTGTCAAAAATGAAAAACAAAACGCTTAAGAAATTTTAGTCTTGCTAAATAATCGGATTTAAGTGACTATAAACGAATAAACATAGCATTATCCATTGCCTACATCTGCCTTATCTTTGTACCACATTGTTTCGTCATGGCACTTCATATTTACAATTCATACACAAGGAAAAAAGAACTGTTTGAACCGATCACACCCGGGTATGCCGGTATGTATGTTTGTGGTCCAACGGTCAGCGGAGAGAGCCATTTGGGACACGCGAGGCCTTATATCAGTTTTGATGTGGTTTACAGATATCTCACCCACAAAAAACTGAAAGTAAGATATGTGAGGAACATCACAGATGCGGGGCATTTCGAAGAAGAGGGACGTGAAGCGGAGGATAAAGTAAGCACAAAGGCGATGTTGGAAAAACTGGAACCTATGGAACTGGTACAGAAATACACCAATCTGTTTCATTGGGCCATGAAGCAATTCAATTGTATCGAACCAAGCATAGAACCAACAGCGACAGGTCATATCGTAGAACAGATCAACATGATTGAAGATATCATCTCAAAAGGATATGCCTATGTGGTAAATGGTTCTGTTTATTTTGACGTTAAAAAATATGCCGCTTCTCACGACTACGGAAAACTGAGTGGGAGAATTCTTGAAGATCTGATTGAATCAGGAAATCGGGATGAGACAACCAGAGAGCTTGAAGGACAACAGGAAAAAAGAGACCCTGCGGATTTTGCCCTCTGGAAATCGGCACCACCGGAACATATCATGCGCTGGAAAAGTCCATGGGGAGAAGGTTTTCCGGGCTGGCACATCGAATGTTCCGCCATGGCCACAAAATATCTGGGCGCGCAATTCGACATACATGGAGG
>JAURKN010000128.1 GCA_030831725.1 Ferruginibacter sp. | reverse complement strand
TATGGAATGCCTATTTTGGATGTGGAACTGGCAAAAACAATCATCGTCAATAAAAGAAGTATGAAGCCAGGTTATGCAGGCATCGAGAATGACCTGTTTTTCAGGCCTAAAACATCTATGTTATTTGGTGATGCCAAAAAAGTGCTACAGGATCTTTGCACAGAAATCAAGAATGCCTAATTCATGCCGATTGAACTTCCTTCCGCATTTTTAGATTCTTTACATGGAATTCCGGATATGGATTTGACAGCATTTACAGTTGCTTTGTCTGAGCCGGCACCCGTTTCCATCAGAATCAATCCTGCAAAAAAAATCAATCCATTCGAGCATTTCAAAACCCTCGAACCTTCTCTTGTTCCATGGACCCAAGATGGATATTATCTCAATGAAAGACCTTCGTTTACCTTGGATCCTTTGTTTCATGCCGGAGCATATTATGTTCAGGAGGCTGGAAGTATGTTTTTGGAACAGGCGGTAAAAAAAGTGATGCAAGACATGGAGCTGAAATGTGTGCTGGACCTTTGTGCCGCACCCGGAGGAAAATCCACGCACCTTCAATCCTTATTATCGTCCGATGCATTGATCATCAGCAATGAAGTGATCAAGCAGCGACAGAATATACTCATGGAAAACTGGGTGAAGTGGGGCGCAAAAAATGCGATTGTCACGGGATCCGATCCGAGGGATTTTCAGCGACTTCCGGCTTGGTTTGATCTTATCATAGTGGATGCACCATGCAGTGGTAGTGGAATGTTCAGAAAAGATCCAGATGCCATATCGCACTGGAGTCCCGCTCATGTGGAGCATTGCGCTCTTCGACAGGAGCGGATTTTGGAGGATGTTTTACCCGCACTCAAGCCGGGTGGTTATCTTATTTATTCCACTTGTTCTTATTCGGAATCAGAAAATGAAGCGATGTTGGATCATTTGATGAAAAACTTTTCCATGGAATCGATTCGTATTCCTTTGGATTCCGTTTGGGGCATTCAGGAAACCCGGTCTAAAGACAAAGGAGGCTACGGATATCGTTGTTCACCCCACAGATGCAAGGGCGAAGGTTTTTTTCTCACATTGCTAAAAAGCAAAGAAGCGTTTGAAAGCAAGGATGAGGTTTCATACAATAAAGCACGCGGTAAATCTGATCTTTCTATACCGATGAGGGTAAAGAATGCATGGGAAGATTGGCTCCACATCGATGAGGGGGAAACGCTGATGGATTGGAAAGGACAGCTTTTGATCATGAATCACACCATGGAAAAATACATTACGGAGATTCAGCAGAATCTTTACATACGTTCTGCTGGAATTCAAGTGGGGTCGATGGGAAACAAGGGATTTATTCCAGAACATGGATTGGCCATGAGTGGCAATATGCCTGAGTCATTTCCACGATTCGAACTCGAAACGGAAGATGCATTACAATTGCTTCGTCATCAATCCATATCAGCACAAATAAATGAACTTGGATGGATATTGATGACCTACAGAGGGCATGCGCTGTCGTTGGTCAAATCGCTTGCCAATCGAATTAATAATTATTATCCACGAGAATGGAGGATTCTGAATAAATAATACATTTTACAACAATCAGAAAGTCTCATATTTGTATATTGAAAGCCCATTCGAAAATCCCGGTAAAACGGACATAATTTGAATTCCCATGAAAAAAATGATCTGGATGCTGATTTTTATGCCACAATTTTTGATGGCCCAAAAAACACATAAGGTAGGACCCAAAGAAACTTTTTATTCCATAGGCAGGATGTATGATGTCCATCCAAGAGAATTGGCAGAATATAACAGCCTTCCATTCGAAGCCGGACTCAAACTTGACCAGGTGATCAAAATTCCCGCTTCCAAAAAAATGACACCATTGGCTGATGCTCAGCCGAACAAAGCACCATCTGAAAATACCGTAAATACAACTCCGGCGCCTAAAAAACCTACGGCTACCACACCTGCGATTTCAGGCAATCCGATCTATCATAAAGTACAAAAAAAAGAAACCCTGTATCACATCAAGACGCTTTATCCACCAGTAAGCATGGAAGATATAAGAAAGTGGAACAATCTTGAATCAGATGGTTTGAATGAAGGCATGAATCTGATTGTTGGTTTTCAAAAAGCAGGTGAAACACCCAAAAAGACTGAACCCATAAAGAAAGAAACCGCAACCATTGAGGCACCAGCGAAGTCGGAACCGGTAGTTGCCGCAAAACCGAAACAAGCGGAAGTTTCAACACCTGTTACACCCGCTGCTACTGAGCCTTCAGAAAAACAAGAGAAGTCAGCACCGGTTGTTAAAACTTCCAATAGAGATTTCAACGGCGGTAAATTCAAAGACCTGTATAAGGAGAGCGACAATGCTTCGAATACATCAGGAATGGCGGCATCATTTAAAAGCACCAGTGGCTGGGAAGATGGAAGATATTATTGTCTGCATAATTCAGCGCCTGCCGGAACAATCATCAAAATCACCAATAATACCAATCAGAAAGTAGTCTATGCAAAAGTGTTGGATGTTATCCCTGATTTATCGCAAAACAAAGGACTTTTGCTCAGACTCAGCAATGCTGCCGCAGATGAATTAGGTGTGGAAGGAGAGAGATTTGAAGTGACGGTGAAATATTGATGGCTCAAAAAAATCATATGAAATTAATTTCAATAAAGACAGGCGTTTTTTTTCTGCCTGTATTTTTTCAATGTGCAGTTTCGTTTGCACAAGTTGATCTTTCCAAAGAAACAACCTCTGATCCAAAAGGTATCCAGAAAATTGCCGGAGATACTTTTTCTTCTGTCAAAATGCAATTTGCCACACCGGTGAAAGATCAGGCTAAGACAGGAACATGCTGGTCTTTTTCGACCATATCTTGCATTGAGAGCCAGACATATAAAAATCGTCTCGGTGCCTACGATATCAGTGAAATGTATACGGCTAGAAACATCTACCTGGAAAAAGCAAGGAATTATATACTTCGTCAGGGTAAGGCGCAATTCAGTCAAGGGGCCTTGGCGCATGATGCCATAAGAGCCATAAAAACATATGGTGCGATTCCAGAAACGGTGTATTCCGGATTGTTACCCGGACAAAGAAAGTTCAATCATGATAATCTGTTCTCGGAGCTGAGGGGTTATCTGGATAGTATTGTTTTTAAACATTCAGGTCCGCTCACCGCGCCATGGGAGCCCGGATTTGTTTCTATTTTGGATAAACATATGGGTAAGGCGCCTGCAAATTTTGTTTTCAATCAAAAAAAATACACCCCACAATCTTTCGCAGCTGAAGCACTCCGTTTCAATGAGAACGATTTTGTTTACCTGACATCATTCACCCATCATCCTTTCTTCAAAACTATGATCCCGGAAGTGCCTGATAATTTCAGCAACAGTTCATATTACAATATACCGATGGAAGAGATGCTTAAGACGATAAAGAGCGCCGTGGAGAAAGGGTATACAGTCATTTGGGACACGGATGTGAGCAATGATGGATTTCAGTCCAAGAAAGGAATCGCTCTTTTCAGAAAATCAACGGCAACTGGCGAAGTAAATACACAGGAAGAAGAGGAGAAATGGTCACCCGCTCTAAGGCAGCAGTTATTTGAGAATCTGACGACGCAAGACGATCACTTGATGCACATTGTCGGGCTAGAAAAAAATAAAGAAGGGAAAACATTTTTTATCGTCAAGAATTCATGGGGCGATGCCGGTCCTTATGGTGGATTCATGCATGTCTCCGAAGCTTACATCGCCATCAATACCATCACCATCGTTTTGCCAAAAGCAGCAGTGGATCCTATTCTGTTGGATAAGTTGAAATAAAATGAAATAGCCTTTCGAAGCAGATTGCCGGAACGTATTATTTGATTTTGTAACCCCGAAGAAATTCTTCTGTTCCCATTCTTTTTTTTCCTTCGAGTTGAAGTTCATGGACAAGATAATATCCATCTCCGCAAATAAATTTCATTTCTGATTTTCCATCGGAAAGCATGGATCCCAATGGACTTGAGATGCCTGCCTCTTTTTGAAAAATGCCTGAGAAGATCTTCAATCTTTTTCCATCCAGCTGTGTGAAGGCACCCGGAAAAGGGGAAAGTCCTCTTATCAGGTTGTGAATGCTTGATCCTGATTTGCTCCAGTCAATGGCGCAGGTTTCAGTGAATATTTTTGGCGCATGTTTCAAGCTCTCTGAATCGGCTTCGTGTATGCTTTGCTGTGGTTTTTCCTGAATGCTGTTTTCGCAGATGCCTTTTATGGTTTTCAGCAAAAGTTCAGCGCCTATTATCATCATTCTGTCGTGAACCGATCCCGCATTTTCATCAGCGCCTATTGGAATGATTTCGGATAGCAGGATGTTTCCTGTATCAATCTCATGTTGCAATTTGAAAGTGGTTACACCGGTTTGTTTCTCTCCGTTGATCACAGCCCAGTTGATGGGAGCTGCACCACGATATTGAGGCAGCAATGATCCATGAACATTTATAGTGCCCATCGGAGGCATATCCCACACGATTTCCGGCAACATACGAAAGGCCACCACAATTTGCATGTCCGCATTCAGCGATTTCAACTCCGAAATAAACTCGGCTGATTTGAGTTTTTCAGGTTGCATCACATGAAGCCCTTTTTCGACCCCGTATTGTTTCACCGCACTTTGTTGAAGTTGCATACCTCTGCCTGCGGGCTTGTCGGGAGCGGTAACAACACCAACGATGTTACAACCTGATTCATGCAATGTTTTCAGCGATGCGACCGCAAAATCAGGCGTACCCATGAAAACCAGTTTCAATAATTTGTAATCCATAATTAATCTGCTTTGAAATCGGTGTACATCAAATATTTTTTCCTGATGGTCTTGAATTGTTCCAGTTCAGGCTCCCAGCTTTTCCTGATTTCAGCTTCCGTTTTTCCGTCTTTAATCTGTTGCATCAGTTTGTCATTTCCGGCGAGTTTGTTGAAAAAGTTATTGGACAGAAAAAAACTGTCTTTTTTCGGGAACAGGCGGTATGCATCGAGCAGGTACTTGAGCTGTATTTTACGATTTGTTTTTGCCAACACTTCCGGTATAGATCCGGATAGGTTCCAACCATAACATTTTTGGTTGAAACATTTGCTGTTTTTGGCTCCTTCATTGGGTTTGGGTACAAAAGAAAACAGATGTTCCGGTAAATCTGGGTGACCGAAAATCTGAAAAGGTTTTTCCGTCCCTCTACCTTCGCTAAGCACAGTTCCTTCAAAAAAACAAATAGAAGGGTACCAGTATATCGATTGCATCTCTCTCAGATTGGGAGAAGGATTCACCGGTAAAGTATACAAAACATCATGTGTATATTGTAAACAAGGAATGAAGTACCCCGAGAAACCCAATTTTTCCCCGTGTATTTCTACGATTTCGGATTGATAGTAGCTGACATTTTTGGGAGGTTTCAAAAGAGATTCATGGTTAAGGCTGATTTCATTCAATTTATTAACCGCCTTTTCACTTAACCATCTTTCTCCCATCAACATGCTGGCATATTCGCAGAGGGTCATTCCATGTACGACCGGAATCGGTTGCATACCAACAAAACTTTTGAAAGCCGGCTCAAGCACAGGGCCGTCCACATAGAATCCGTTTGGATTTGGACGATCAAGAATGAGATACGGGATATCATTTTCCAACGCCGCTTCGAGAATATACTGCAAAGAAGAGATGAAGGTGTAGAATCTCACTCCAACATCCTGCACATCAAAAATGATGATGTCGACGCCCTTCAAATCTTCAGGCGTAGGTTTTTTATGGTCGCCATATAAACTGATTACCGGAATGCCCGTTTTGGCATCGATTCCGTTGGATACGTGTTCACCGGCATCGGCTTTGCCCCGAAAACCATGTTCCGGACCAAAAATTTTAACAATATTGATTTTGAGTCCAAGTAGTGAATCCACCAAGTGCTTTCCCCCAATGACGGCTGTTTGATTGGCAAACACAGCTACTTTCTTGTTTTTGATAATCGGTAGATAAACTTCGGTTCTTTCTGCCCCTGTAACGATTTTTTGGGTCGTGTTTTTTGAAGGCTGGGCTCTCATGGATACAGCGCAGGAAGACAAGAAAAAAGCCAAAAGGATGGGAATACGAAACATGGGTCAAATTTGTGCAAAGTTATTTAATTAGCCACAGAGCAATTTTATTTAATTTTACGTACCGAAAAGGTGAATGGACATTTCCCAACGCTTCAATCGCTTAACCCGTAGGAGTGAATTCGAAAAATAAACCACATCCTTCGGATTTTTCAATCAACAAAAAACACAACCATGCAACAAGTAAAATCAGGCGATGTGGTGAAAGTTCATTACACCGGAAAATTGACATCAGGAGAAGAATTTGATTCATCAGCAGGAAGAGAGCCCTTGGAATTTACAGTAGGTGCCGGAATGATGATCAAAGGATTTGATGCGGCCATGCCCGGAATGACTTTGGGTGAAAAAAAGACAATCAGCATCGCTCCGGAAGACGCATACGGACCAAGATCCGAAGAAGCCATCATCTCTTTCCCTAAAGAGCATGTGCCAGCAGAAATGAAAGTTGAAGCCGGAATGACATTGACTTTGACCAATCAAATGGGACAACCTGTTCCGGTAGTAGTAGTTGAAGTGAAAGAAGATGTGATCGTATTGGATGCCAATCATTTTCTGGCAGGACAAACCCTGATTTTCGACATCGAACTCGTAGAAATCGCAGGATAATTGAAATAATTTATCATCAGGCTTTTGATCTATCATCCTGGGACATAAAAAACAACATTTGAAGATGTTTGACGTGAACAAATCCGAATTGACTGAGCGTTTTATGCGTTATGTGCATATAGACACACAAAGCGACCCTGAGAGTCATGCCCATCCGACAACAGAAAAGCAAAAAGACCTTAGTCGGTTGTTGCAACAGGAACTCTTATCGATGGGGCTTTCCGACGCTTCGACAGACGAATTCGGTTATGTATATGCGACGATTCCATCAAATTCAGACAAAAAAGAGATTCCTGTTATTGCATTTTGTTCGCATGTGGACACAGCTCCGGATTGCAGCGGAACGAACGTAAAGCCCGTTTTGCATCAGAATTATGATGGTTCTGATATTCATTATCCAGACGATACGGAATTGGTATTGAGTTCTGATGCTTTTCCATATTTGAAAACACATATTGGTGACAATATCATAACAGCAAGTGGAAAAACCCTGCTCGGATCTGACGATAAAAGCGGTGTTGCCATTATCATGCAAGCCGCCCAAACACTGCTCCATCATCCCGAAATAAAACATGGTGATATCAAAATCATATTCACACCGGATGAGGAAGTAGGACAGGGAACGGCTAAAATCGACCTTGAAAAACTCGGTGCGAAATATGGTTATACGTTAGATGGTGGTGAAGCCGGATGCTTGGAAGATGAAACCTTCAGCGCCGACGCTGCAACCATTGTTATACATGGCGTAATCGTTCATCCCGGATATGCCAAAGGACTTTTAGTGAACGCCATAAAAATTGCCGGCGAGATTCTTGATGCTTTGCCTAAAACAGAATGGAGTCCGGAAACAACTGAACTTAGGGAAGGATTCGTGCACCCTATGTCTGTGAATGGCATCGCGGAAAAAACGAGCATACAATTTATTGTAAGAGATTTTACCCGCGAAGGACTTGCCGCACATCATGAAAGACTGAAAAGTATCTCCGAGCAGATAGTCGCCAAGCACGCAGGTGCATCGATGGAATATGTGATTACTGAACAATATCGGAACATGAAGGAAGTGCTGGTGGATTGTCCACAAGTGGCAGACTATGCCGAAGAGGCTATCCTTCGTTCAGGGCTAACCGTTACCAAATCCAGCATTCGTGGTGGAACCGACGGCAGTCGCTTGAGTCACATGGGGTTACCTTGTCCGAACATATTCACCGGGATGCAGAATATTCACAGCAAATTGGAGTGGGTGGGTGTGAAGGATATGGTGAAGGCTACGGAGACGATGGTATACCTTTGTCAAATTTGGGAGGAAAAGACAGAAAAATAAAAGACATTCATTTTTCATTCATAAATCAATATTATGAGCAGTTTAATCAGTTTATGGCCGGTAATACTTATAGGCCTTGCAGTCTTGACAGGATTGTTTACCGTAAATCAAGGAACAATCGCGGTAATCACCCGATTCGGTAAATATGTTGGCATCAGACGCCCGGGTTTGCGATTGAAAATTCCATTCATTGATCAAGTATATAAAAGAGTAAGCATACAGAACCGCTCCGTTGAGCTTGAATTTCAGGCTGTAACGGTAGACCAAGCGAATGTTTATTTTAAATCGATGTTGCTATACTCCGTTCAAAATGAACAAGAGGAAACCATTCAAAAAGTAGCCTTTAAATTTATAAGTGATAGAGATTTGATGCAGGCTTTGGTTAGAACCATTGAAGGAAATATTCGCGCATTTGTGGCAACCATAAAGCAATCCGAGATTCTCGGACAGCGTAGAGACATTGTTGAGTTTGTAAAAGAGAATGTGGATGCTAATCTTGAGGAATGGGGTTATCATTTACAAGATTTACAAATCAACGACATCACCTTCGACCAGGCTGTAATGGAGAGTATGAGCAAAGTGGTGGCGAGTAACAACCTCAAAGCCGCAGCAGAAAACGAAGGACAAGCTTTATTGATCACCAAAACCAAAGCTGCTGAGGCCGATGGAAATGCCATCAAGATCGCCGCTGAGGCAGAAAGACTTGCCGCGCAACTCCGTGGACAAGGTGTGGCTTTGTTCAGAGAGGAAGTGGCCAAAGGTATGAGCCAGGCTGCCGAACAAATGAAGCAAGCCAATCTGGATACCAATGTAATCTTGTTCAGCATGTGGACGGAAGCCATCAAAAATTTCGCAGAGTACGGAAAAGGCAATGTGATTTTCTTGGATGGCAGCAGCGAGGGTATGGAAAAAACCATGCGACAAATCATGGCTATGCAACAAATGGATGGCAAGTAAGTTTAACAGTTTCTTGATTACCATTTCGGCTTTCTTGCTTTTATTTGCATCTTACAACATCATTAAATCTCTTATCCATGTTCGATATTTTTTTACAGACAGATTCTGCGGCAGCTGCAGCCGGACAAATAGCAGTTCAGTCCGAATCCATCTGGGGACTTCTAAGCAAGGGAGGCCCAATCATGATTCCGTTGGGCATTTTGTTTGTGATGGTGGTTTATTTTTTCACAGAGCGTCTGCTTGTCATCAACAAAGCATTGAAATCGGATGATAATTTCATGAACAACATAAGGGACTTCATTGTAAACGGAAATGTTACCGCAGCAAGAAGTCTAGCTAAAAACACACCTGATCCCATCGCCAAAATGATCGACAAAGGGATACAAAGAATAGGTAAGCCGATTGATGCTATTGAAAAAAGCATGGACAATGTTGGAAAACTGGAGTTGTATAAACTCGAGAAAAATCTGGGAATCATCTCTGTAGTTGCCAGAATCGCACCCTTGTTCGGATTTGTAGGAACCATCATCGGACTTGTCATCCTGCTTAAGGAATTCGCGACCATCAGCAATCCTTCCATCAGCCAGATCGCGGACGCCATGTATATCAAGCTCATCACTTCCGCAACAGGTCTGATTATCGGTATGTTGGCGTTTATGGGACACAGTTATCTCGATACCCAGATAAACAGACTGGCAAACAGGATGGAATCTGCCAGCAGCGATTTTATAGACATTTTACAAGAGCCTACGAAACAATAATATCCTAAAGCACTATGAGCCTCAGAAAAAAAAGACTAAGGGATGAACATTCGGAAGTGGACACCGGTCCATTGAATGACATCCTTTTCATATTGCTGATGTTTTTTCTTATGATCTCCACCTTGGCGAATCCCAATGTGATCAAACTGAGTGTGCCCCGTTCCAAAAGTGATACCAAATTGAAACAGACCGTGGTTGTTAGTGTCGATAAAGACAAACAATTTTACATCGGTTCCAAAAAGATAAACCCTGATTCTTTGGAAGCGGCGCTTGGAAGATATATTTCAGAAGGAGACAGCATTAAACCGGCTGTAGTGATCAATGCAGATTCCACTTCACAATGGGGAGAGATTGTCAAAGTCATGCGTGTCGCACGCAAGTTGGGAGCAACCACATCCGCCTCCGTTAGTGGCACCGATTAGCCCACACAAATCGCTTCTTGTCAAACCCATCTTTGATTACTTCAGAAATAAAGCCATTGGATTCAAACAATTGGGCTACTTCATTGGCGTAATTTTCGTGCGTTTCCATTATTACTGTCCCATTTTTTTTGAGATGCTGCAATGAAAAAGCTGCGATTTTTTCATAAAACAACAATGGGCAATTGTCGGGCACAAACAGGGCCAATTCGGGCTCATACATGGTGACGTTCTTATCTAACGATTGCTTTTCTGCCAAAGGAATGTATGGCGGATTAGAAACAATAACGTCGAAAATACCTAGGTTTTCCCATTTCAATTCATCTAAAAAATCTTGCAGAATAAAGTCAACCGAACTACCAATGATTTTATTGTTTTGCTTGGCAATCCTTAAAGCGTGTTCACTAACATCAATGCTTTGAATCTTTGTGTTTGGATTTCTTTTATGCAAACTAATGGGTATGCAGCCACTGCCACTGCCGATATCTAAAATAGAAGCGGCAAATACATTCGAAATACTTACCTCTACCAACAAAACCAATTCTTCCGTTTCAGGACGCGGAATGAGTACCGATGAATCAACCAAAAAATCGTAACCTAAAAAATGGGCTTTTCCAATCACCTGCTGAATCGGCTTGAACTCCCGTAATTCATTTGTTTTTTCAATCAGCAGAGACATTTCATTGGGCGCCAAAATCTGATCGGGTTTGATGATCAAATCAGACTTTGAAATATGGAGCAGTTCCAGAAAAAGCAAATCGACTATGGCTTGTGCCTCTCCAGACGGATAAATGGCATCAAGCTCCGATTTTGTTTGATGATAAGCCTTTCTGATTGTCATAAAACAAACTTAGGTTATTTTCTTGCTACATTTGTTCCAATGGACATTCACCAAATATTTATGCACCGTTGTTTGCAGCTTGCGGCACTTGGCAGAGGGGACGTGTCACCCAATCCAATGGTCGGTGCTGTATTGGTGCACGAGGGAAGAATAATCGGTGAAGGATTTCATCAGCGAATCGGTGGTCCACATGCGGAAGTGAATGCCATAGCTTCCGTTGCAGAACAAGACAAAAAATATATTTCATCATCCACATTGTATGTTTCCCTTGAACCATGCAATCATTTCGGCAAAACACCACCTTGTTCCGATCTTATTTTACATTCAGGCATAAAAAAAGTAGTAATAGGATCTCTTGATCCGTTTGAGAAAGTCAACGGTACCGGTTACATGAAATTAAAAGCCGCTGGAGTGGATGTTATGGTTGGTATTTTGGAAAAAGAAGCCAAACAATTGAATGCCCGATTTTTCTGCAACCAACTTCATCACAGGCCTTATATCATTTTAAAATGGGCGCAAACTTCCAATGGCGTCATTTCTGCTGACAATGGAGAGCCGATGAAGATAAGCTGCGATCTTACCAATAGGATGGTTCATAAATGGAGAAGTGAGGAAGATGCAATCGCTGTGGGCATTAATACGGTAATTAATGATGATCCTCAATTGAACAACAGGAAGTGGACTGGAAAGAACCCTGTAAGAGTGGTTTTTGATCCCAATGGAAAGATGCCTGAACAAAGCAAAGTATTGCAAGGGAATCAGAAAACCATTGTGTTCACCCACGAGGAGTATGAAAGCACCGAATTTGTGGAATACGTTCAGGTAGGGAGAAATGAAGACTGGCTTCGACAAGTTCTTTTCATTCTGTTTCAAAAAGGAATCGGATCATTGTTGGTGGAAGGGGGAGCCATCACCCATCAACGTTTCATAGATGCAGGATTGTGGGACGAGGCGCGGGTGATTGTTTCGGAGAAGGAATATTTATCAAAAAACAATGACTGTGTATTTGCTCCTCAGCTCAAATCGGAAAATTTGATTACTGAAGCCAATTTAGGAACGGATGTTATAAGATATTATCAAAATAAGTAGGAAAAGATTCATGAATTCATATTATCAAACCATTGAGAAAGAGTCGATTGCTGAGTTCAAGGATCGTGGATCAAAGTTTATTGCATATGCTTTTCCCATAGCTGATACAGACGCTTTTAAGTTGAGGTTGTCTGAACTTAAAAAAGAGCATCCTAAAGCGGTGCATCATTGTTTCGCTTATCGGCTTGGTTTTTCCGGGGAAACATTTCGTGCATTTGACGATGGAGAGCCTTCGGGGAGTGCCGGGAAGCCCATTCTAGGACAGATAGACAGTCATCAATTAACCCATGTGGCCATCGTGGTTGTGCGTTATTTTGGGGGAACATTGCTAGGTGTTCCCGGATTGATCAATGCGTATAAAACAGCCAGCAGTCTTGCCTTGCAAACGGTTCCATTTGTTCAGAAACCTTTACTTGCTCATTTTGTACTGGAATTTGACTATTTGACAATGAACGATGTGATGGTTTTTCTGAGGCAATTCGGGGCACATCCTGAATCTCAGGAAGTAAACTTGTTTTGTTGCATCAAAGTATCTGTGCCCAAAACCAAGGCAGAGGAGTTTGAATACAGAGTCAACGAGTTGAGGGGTGTTGTTTGTAAAAAACAGCAGTAGAAATTTCTAATTTTTGACGCAGATATGACAATTTTGACTACTTTTAGCGTATAACCCATTCATGTTTTATTAACAAAACGACTATGAGAAAAATTTTATTGGTCGCACTGATCTTGTTCGGAGCGATTATGGTAAAAGCTCAGCAGCTTCATTTCATGAGCCAGCTGATGCAGCACAACACAATGTATAATCCTGCTGCCGCAGGGATGTCATCTGCCAACAGGGTGGGTGTGGCCCATCGGAGCATGTGGACTTCCTTCCCGGGTAACCCAAAAACCACTATGGTATATGGAGATTTCGATTTGAAAAAATTCAACTCCGGAATCGCTACTTATCTGTATCGCGATGAGACAGGTCCGACAAGCAGAACAGGCGTTCAAATCGCTTATTCTTATCACATCATTTCCAAAGACCAAAAAAGTAAGTTTGGTATCGGACTTGAGTTAAGGGGATTGCAATACGCGATTGATAAATCCAAAATTTCCTCTACAGTAAGTGGTGATCCGGCAATCAGCGGTGCTCAAAATAAATTTGCCATGGATGCGGGCGTTGGTGTTTACTGGACCAATGATAAATTGACAGCAGGTATTTCCGCCAGTCAACTCATGCAATCAAAGCTTCAACTCTCTGATGTGCCCAATTCAAAACTAGGTGGAAAATTATATCGTCACTACAACATTAATGCAAACTATAAGATTCAAACAGGTGAGGATATTTATCTTATTCCATTCGCCATGCTGAGGGTAATTGAAAATTCACCAACCGAATTTGACCTTGGTGCGAAATTGGATTATCAGGATAAACTTTGGTGGGCTATGAACTATAGAATCAATCAATTGTGGAGTTTGCAGGCAGGTGCAAAAATATTGCAGCGTCTTCGCCTATCATATTCGTATGATATTTACAACTCACCAATAAGTGCATTCGAAGCCGGTTCAGGTTCGCATGAAATCGGGTTGCAATTCGATCTTAAGAAAAAATAATTCCATCTAACAATCTATACTATTCATAATGAGAAAGCTACTTTACATCCTGTCATGCATCTTTTTAGGTCAATTGACTGCCAATGCACAAACCGGATTTTCTTTTTCCTGCTCCAGAGATACCGTTATCGATGGATGTGCAAATCCTTGCTTAACACTGAAAGCAAGAATACCTGATGTTCGTTCTTCAACCAGCAATTATGTGGTGAATCCATTAACCGGACCAGGAGGATGCTTTAAACCCTATGTAAGTCCGAATACACCTGGAACACCTGTTACGCTTACTATTGATGATCGTTACTCGGCTGCGATTCCTATTCCATTTGCATTCCCCTTTTATGATGATGCGGCATCTCCATACAACTCCCTTATAGTAAGCACCAATGGATTCTTATCCTTTGATGTTGCCGAAGCGGGGAATTTCGCACACTGGGACATGGATCCTGCGGGCAATGTACCCAGCATAGATTATGACAAATCTTTGATTATGGGCGTTTTTCATGACCTTGATCCTTCGGTTAACACATCTCCAAACCAGCGCATCAAATATGAAGTAACTGGAACTGCGCCACATCGTCGTTTTGTATTTAGTGTTTATAAATCACCTCTTTTCAACCCTTGCAACGCCAACATCAACAATACCCACCAAATCGTTTTGTATGAAGGTTTGGGTATTATTGAAGTATTTGTTTTTGATTTGGAACAATGTTCAGGTTGGAACAGCGGAAGAAAAATGATTGGATTGCAGAATGCAAACAAGGATAAAGGTATCATGCCTCCAGGAAGAACCGCAACCG
This sequence comes from Ferruginibacter sp., assembly GCA_030831725.1. Classification (GTDB taxonomy): domain Bacteria; phylum Bacteroidota; class Bacteroidia; order Chitinophagales; family Chitinophagaceae; genus Ferruginibacter. The sequence continues at coordinate 3,263 of JAURKN010000128.1, read as the reverse complement.
GTCCAAGCTGGGGTTCACAAGGAATGAATGAAAGCTGGAGATTCGTGCCGGCTGTCGGACCAACTCTCCTCAGAAGCGTTGAGCTATATGATTTGAATGGAACTTTGATTTCTACCGGTGATACCTTGAATATCGGTAACCAAACTTTTGAAGTTTCCTTCCCGAATGTTTGTCCTCAGGGAACAACCACATACATTGTTAAGTCTAAATACGCCCAATTCAACAATCCTGCCGCATTTGTCTATGGAACAGATACGGTTCGTGTGATTTCAAACAATCCTTTGGGTGCGACTTCTGCGATCATTCCTGCTTCTTGCGCAAACTTGGGAGTAGGAAGTGCTGCCATCTTCGTAAGTGGAGCACCTGGTCCATTTGAATTCTCCTCTAACAACGGACAGACATGGCAGAATTCAAGTGTGTTCAATTTGCCTCCCGGTACTTACAATATCAAATATAGAGAGGTTGGAGGTACATGTACTGCAACTACAAGTATCACAATTCCTGCAGATCCGAATCTGGTGTCAGGAAATTATACCATTTCAAGTGTTAAATGTAATGGACAAACCAACGGTTCCATCAATGCAACAGGCAACAACGGAACAGCTCCATTCCAGTATTCCATTAATGGTGGCGCAACGTATCAAAACAGCGGATTGTTCAACAACCTTGCCGCTGGAGATTACACCATCCGTATCAAAGACAACACTGGTTGTACTCGAGACACCTTGATCCGCGTATTGCAACCAATCGCATTAGCATTGTCTGGATCAACAGTCAATTCAACTTGTTCCGCAACACCTAATGGAAGCATTCAAATGGAAGCCATTGGTGGTACAATCGCATATGAATACAGTTTGAACGGCGGAGCTTACCAGTCTTCTCCCAACTTCACCGTAACTGAGGGTACGTACACCATAACGGTAAGAGATGCCAACGGATGTGTGGCTACTTCACAACAAATCGTTTCTCTCACCAACGATCTCACTGTATCTTCAAGAACTGATACGACAATCTGCTTCGGCGGATCTGTAGAACTCACCACAACCGGAAATGCCACAAGCTACAGCTGGTCCGGTAATGGTTTGAACAACAACAACATCGCTAGTCCGATTGCCACACCTTCCGGACTTGGCGTATCAACTTATACACTCACTGCAACACTTGGACAATGTACCGTAACTGAAACGGTGAATATCACCACTCAATCTCAGGTACAGGTGAATGCAGGTAATGATGTAAGTATTGTGTATGGCGAAACTGTTCAACTGAATGCTACGGTTACGGGAGCAAGCACATATACTTGGACATCTTCTCCGGTAGACAATACGTTGTCTTCCACTTCAGTACCTAACCCAACTGCAACGCCTTTGGTAACTACTACATACACCATTACAGCGACTAACGCTTCGGGTTGTACGGCAAGTGATCAGATAACCGTAACCGTTATACCTTATTGTATCCGTGTAAGAAATGCATTCACGCCAAATAACGATGGATTGAACGACAAATGGCAGGTTTATGACCAATACGACTGTCTCGAGAATGTAGTTGTTACTGTCTTCAACCGTTATGGAAGTAAAGTGTTTGAAAGTAAGAATTACAGAAACGATTGGGATGGAACATACAAGAACAAGCCGGTTCCTGATGGTACTTACTATGGTGTGATTGAATTCAGATTGTTAGACAAGCGAGTGATTGTCAAGAAAACCGACATCACCGTCATCAGATAATTCCTAAAAAAACCAAATACCAAATGCCTCTCTTTATGGGAGGCATTTTCTTATTATTGATCATATGAATGTTGAAGAAATAAGGGAATTCGCCATCTCGCTACCGGATGTGACAGAAGGATTTCCATTTGGAGAGACTGTACTTGTATTTAAAGCAAATCAAAAAATGTTTTTGCTGCTGCCATTGGATGAGTCCGAAACTCAGTTCAATGTGAAATGTGATCCCGATAAGGCGATTGAATGGAGAGAAGAATTTCCGGATGCGGTTTTCCCAGGATATCACATGAATAAGAAACATTGGAATACGGTTTTATCCAACGCTACGGTTTCAACAAAACTGCAAAAGGAAATGATTAAGATGTCTTATGATCTTGTCGCAGGGAAAAAGAAGAAAACATAATAGCCGTAATATCCGACATCTTCTATGTAATCCTAATTTATTTGATGAGTCGCTTCAACATTATATGAATCTGCATATATCTATCAATCAAACTTTCCTTACAATGATTTTGTAATAGATGCGCTCAGCGCTTTTGCCCATTTGGCATATTCCAATCCGGATGGGTGTAATCCATCGGTTGCGATAAATGAAGGATCGGTTCCATCTGCTCTTTGAGATGCTGTGATGTCGATGAATTGTACATTTTCGGATTCAGCAATATATCGACAGGCTTGATTATACTCATCAATTTCAGCGGCGATTTGAGCCTGGTCTCTTTCAGCCGCAAAAGGGGTAATGCTCCAATCCGGAATACTGAGCACAAAAACCCTGTTGCTTCGATGACCGGCAAATTGAATGGCCTTTTTCAACAAGGCATGAAATTCCGATTTGTAATTCTCCACATTCCTTCCTCGATATTGATTATTCACACCAATCAACAGACTCACGAAATCATATTCGGATAAAAATTGGGTTTGTATGATTTGCGCATCAAGCTCATCGGTAGTCCAGCCTGTTTTGGCAATAATCTCCGGCGGATAAAATTCATGTTGATTTCCATGAGCTTGTCTTAAAATTTGGATCGTTTGATAAGGAAAACTGTCATGTAATGGCACTTGTTCTCCAATGGTGTAACTATCGCCGAGAGCCAGGTATTTATAATTCATTCAGTTATGATTTGAGATTTGTGATTTGGGATTAATGATTTGGGATTTGTGATTTTAGATTAATGATTTTAGATTAATGATTTGGGATTTGTGATTTTAGATTAATGATTTTAGATTAATGATTTGAGATCCTAAATTTCTAATTCTAAATCCTAAATTTCTAATCCCTAATTCTAAATTCTAAATTTCTAATCCTAAATTCTAAATTTCTAAATTCTAAATTTCTAATTCTAAATCTTCAACAGGAACTAATAACGAATCGCCGCTTTCATCCTTCTCCAAAACTCATTGTCGAAGCTGGAAGGGCCTAGTGTAACTGTTTCAGCGGCATCGCCCAATCTGACCGCGACTATCCCGAGAGAAGGAACCACATAAATCTTTTTATCCTCTTTTCCCAGTGCCATGATCATATCCGATGGGCCTTCC
>JAURKN010000127.1 GCA_030831725.1 Ferruginibacter sp. | reverse complement strand
GATCGGGAGTCATGATCCAACTTGATGTTTTGGCATCAAATGTTCCCAACTTCTGTAAATAACGGTAATCTTTTTCTGTCAACAACTCAATACCCATCTGTTGAACCATGTCAATCACATTGTCTTTGGGTTTGTTTTCTTTTCTTGAATCCAGTGCCTCTTTGTCATAGCACAAACTGCGTCGTCCTAGCGGACTCTCAGCAGCGCAATCCATAAACACGACAGCTCCTGTTTTAGCATCGTGATCCACCACATCCGGTTCTCCTCCACTTTCTTCCATCATATGTAACGATTGCAACTTATCGGGAAATTTTTCTAACCGATCTGCCACCTGATTCCATTCCAAACTTTTGTGCCGTTTCTTGTTTTTTTCAAAACGGTCCTCCAGCAACGTCAAGAATGTTTTTCGTTGTTGGGCACTCAATTTTGGTTTCTGCATGTTGCTGAAAGATTGATGATTTCAATTTCGGATATGTAAAATGAGAACTCATCTCCTATGCATTAAAACAATTCACCTTGCGGTCCGGACTTGTCTTTGTTCTCCCAGGCCATGTCGGTGGATTTGTTATAGTCAATCAGTTTCGCACCAACCGCTTTCCATCCCATCACCTCAACCAAATCGGAAATCTTGAATTTCTTATTTTGGGTCTGTTGTCCTCTTCCGGTTTGAACCTGCAATATGGGTTCGTCCATGGTGGTTACCGCTTCCAAACGATTGTCCTTCCCTTCTTTGATGAAACAGAATTTGGTTTGCAACGTGGATGTTTCTATGCGGAAACGTTTGATGTTGAATTGAAGTTTTTCGTTATCCAGATATACTGCTGTAATCAGTTTTTCGGGATTGAATTTTTCAATCAACATCACTTTCTCCGGCTCGAATCGCTGGGTCAGTTCCTGATCTGTAATTTCATAATTGCCATCGTTGTAAATTACGAGGATTCGATCTTCCGCCTCAAACATTCCTAAATATTCACCTTTCTCTTCGGTGTTCAACCTGCCGAATTTATCATCGAACCACATTTTTTTTGCACTGAGCGTGGAGCGTCCGGCTTCTTTGAACTTGACGGATTTGATTGGATACTTGGTCACCTGATTGCCTATGCTACCTCTTCCTTTGATCTCAATCTCTTCAAAATAAAAATCTAGTTCTTTGTTTCTGGCGGAGCAATTCGGACTCAGCATGATCTTTACCTGCTCTGCCTCTCCATTCGGGTTGGCTGAGAAATAATGAACCTTGCTTCTTTCTGAGCCTTTGGTGAGGTCATATTCTTTGTCTCTGGTGATTCCGGTAACATTGAATCTTTTGGCAAAAGAAACTCCTGTTTTACCATCAAGATAAATCATGTTGTAAGTGGTTCTTTCGTCGCTTTTCTGGAAAACGGCAACATAGAGGATGTCTTTTCCAATAAACACCTTGTCTGCCACACGAACCACTTTCATGATTCCCGCTTTGGTGAATGCGATGATATCGTCGAGGTCGCTGCATTCGAAGGCGAGCTCATCTTTTTTGAGACTGGTACCTACGAAGCCGTCGGCATAATTCACATAGAGTTTGGTGTTGGCTATGGCAACGTGCTTGGCCTGAATCACATCAAACATCTTCAGCTCTGTTTTCCGCTCTCTTCCTTTTCCGTATTTTTTCAAAAGCTGCTCGTAATAGGCGACGGCATAATCAGTAAGATTCGCAAGATCATGTTTCACCTGCTTGATTTCCGCTTCCAGATTTTTGATCTGCTCGTTGAGTTCGTCTATATCTAACCGGTAGATTCTTCGTACTGGCTTCTCCGTCAGTTTGAGTATGTCCTCACGGGTGATCTCTCTTTTCAGTTTTTTCTTGAAGGGCTCAAATCCTTTATCAATGGCAAGAATGACCTTGTCCCAAGTTTCATGTTTCTTCTCGAGCTCCTTGTAGATTTTCTCTTCGAAGAAGATTTTTTCCAAAGAAGTATAATGCCATTTCTCCTGTAATTCCGCCAGTTTGATTTCGAGCTCTTTTTTCAGAAGTTCCTTCGTGTTTTCGGCAGAAATTTTCAGCAATTCGGATATGGAAAGAAACAGGGGTTTTTGATCTACAATCACACAGGCGTTAGGTGAGATACTCACTTCACAATCTGTGAACGCATAAAGCGCGTCTATGGTTATATCCGGAGAAATACCCGGAGCCAATTCAACAATGATTTCAACATCCGCAGCGGTATGGTCGGATACTTTCTTGATTTTGATTTTACCCTGATCGTTTGCCTTTACTATACTTTCCATCAATTGGGTTGTCGTAACCCCATATGGCACACTCTTTATAACAAGGGTTTTCTTATCCATCTCTTCGATGTTCGCCCTTACCCTGACTTTACCGCCTCGCTTTCCATCTTGATATGAACTGGCATCCAAGAAACCTCCTGTCTGAAAATCAGGCAGCAATTCAAATTTCTTCCCTTTCAGAGCCTTGATCGAAGCATCTATGAGTTCACAAAAATTATGGGGCAGAATTTTTGTAGCAAGACCGACTGCGATTCCTTCTGCTCCCTGTGCCAGCAAAAGCGGAAATTTCATTGGCAAGGTGACGGGCTCATTTTTTCTGCCATCGTAGCTCAGCTGCCAATTTGTGGTTTTTGCATTGAAGGCAACATCCAAAGCGAATTTGCTTAGCCTCGCTTCGATATACCTTGGTGCCGCAGCGTCATCACCTGTTCTCACATCACCCCAGTTTCCCTGTGTATCTATAAGCAGGTCTTTCTGTCCCAAATTCACAATCGCATCCCCAATACTTGCATCACCATGGGG
>JAURKN010000126.1 GCA_030831725.1 Ferruginibacter sp. | reverse complement strand
TGCATCCTGTGAAAACAAGCCATTGCCCATCCTGAGAAATTTGTTGAGCGCCTTCATTCAGGTTGGTATTTATTTTTCCGGGAACAGGAATAGCCTTGCTCCATTTATCACCCATTTTGTGTGATTCATAAAAATCTTCATCCTGTCGAACTCTTCTGGTGATGATCATTTTTTTTCCGTCGATGGTAAATGAGGGATAGTATTCTAGGTGTTCGGTGTTGATGCTGTCTCCTAAATTGATTGGATGAAAATCTGTTTTGTGTTTCGGATAGGCGACATCGTGATCTAATGCGAACTGATATGTTTTTTTTCTGTAATTGCCAGACCGTCTACTTTGTTCATTCAAGTCATCCATTTTCAGAAATCGGTCGATATTCTCAAGTGCAGATTCGAATTCACCCATGCCTGCGAGTGAGATAGAATAAGGAAGCCTATAGTGCGCGCAAAAGAAGCTGTCCAGTTCAAACGCATTTTTAAAGTCGCTGACGGATTCTGAATAGTTTTTCAATTCAGCATGTACGGATGCTCTGGATAAAAACGCTTCAACATATTTAGGTTCAAGTTTGATGGCCTCAGTGATCTTTTCAATCGAAGCTTCGTATTCTGCTTGAACGGCAAGGTCGTAAGCGGATTCATAAATGGCTTTCGCTTTTCGGTTTACCTTATCCGGATTGTACCATTGTGCTTTTGACGTTTTTTGAAAAAACGGATTTAGCAGTAAGGCTGTGAAAAGAAACAGGATTAGATTTTTCTTTTTGTAAAAGTTGGCGCACATGCCTGCAAGTTAAAGCAAGTAAGACGTAAAAGCTGCAAAGCGATGTTAATAGAGGAGATGAAAATAATCAGGGAACATGAATGTATTTGTGAATTTGCAATGATAATGTCCAATCGGGATTGGCTTTGATGAATTCAACAATCATCGGTGTCATTTCGGAGGCTTTGCTCCATTCCGGTTGAAGATAAAATCGGCATCCTTTTTTCGTTTTCTGGCTCATTTCAATCGCCCATTGAAAATCTGATTTGTGATAAACGATTACTTTTAATTCATCAGCCATTTTGAAAGACTCCTCCACTGGGACCTTGAATTTTTTCGGTGAAAGGCAATACCAGTCAATGTTTCCGGATGATGGTTGTGTTCCCGATGTTTCCAGGTGAATTTGAAATCCTTTTTCCTTAAGAGCTTTTGTCAACGGTTCAAGGTCATGTAAAAGTGGCTCTCCGCCGGTGATGACCACAATTCCTTCTTTCATGGAGGCGCTTACCCATGCTGTGATTTCAGAAATCGTATATTCAGGATGAATGTTTTTGTCCCAGCTTTCTTTCACATCACACCAAACACAACCCACATCACATCCGGCAAGACGAATAAAATAAGCCGCCTTTCCCTGATGAAAACCCTCACCTTGGATCGTATGGAAATGCTCCATCACTGGCAGCTTTTTTTGTTCGGTCATGGGAGTTTATTTCTTTTCAAATATGCATTGTAAGTGTTCATGAGAAGTCCTGCAATCGTCATCAAACCAACACCTCCCGGTACTGGGGTAATGAAGCTTGATTTTACGGAAACATTGTCAAAATCGACATCACCTTTGATGGAAAACCCAGATTTTTTTGAAGCGTCAGGAACCCTTGTGATTCCGACATCAATGATGACCGCTCCGGGCTTTACCATGTCTGCGGTGAGAAAACCTGGTTTTCCCAATGCAGCAACAATGATGTCTGCTTCCTGGCAAATAGAGCTTAGGTTTTTGGTTTTACTATGGCATAAGGTAACAGTAGCGTCTCCGAATGGTCCGGCTTGACTGAGCAGTATACTCATGGGCCGTCCCACGATGTTGCTTCTTCCGATGACCACCGCCTTTTTACCTGAAGTTTCAATATTATAATGTTCCAGCATGAGCATGATTCCGTAAGGAGTCGCAGGTATGTATGACTGCATACCAAGCACCAACCTGCCTGTATTGACCGGACTGAATCCATCAACATCTTTTTCAGGATCTATGAGATTGATGATGTTTTGCTCATTGATATGTTTTGGCAAGGGTAGCTGAACCAATATGCCATCAACTTCGGCATTCTTGTTCAATGATTCAATGGTGGTCATGAGTTCCTGTTCGCTGATTGTCTCATCCAAACGCACCATGTTGCTTTTAAAGCCTATTTCTTCACAATGTTTGATTTTGCTCGCCACATAAGTTTCACTTGCTCCGTTGCTGCCGACTAGAACAGCTGCAAGTTGAGGGACCCTTTTACCTGATGCGATCAACGAGTTTGTTTTCTCTTTGAGTTTTTCACAGATCGACTGTGAAACCATTTTGCCATTCATGATTTCCATGCGGCGAAATTACTCAACAAATCTGAAAACAAGACTTTCGTAGTAAACATCAGTAAATAGATAGAATAATATCAAATTATGACGATTGTTTTCCCTTTTTATAAATACGGGTTGAAAATAGCTTGCAGTCGATTTAAACAAAATCGTTGGGGATATCCTGCGAGATTGTATTGTATAAATCGATTTTAAATAAGCGAATTAAAAAAAATCTGATGAAGTGGAACTGGGTTTTTATTCTTGTTTTTTCTTTTCATGTTGCACAGGCACAAAGCTCGACAGACTTGATTGCTTCAGACATGGATGCTTCTGTGGTGTCTTTGATTTCCGCAGGGCCTGGGGCATTGTCAACAAATCCGGCTTTGGCAGCTTCGGTAAAATCACGATTATTTGGATTATACGCCGATAATAGGTTCGGGCTGATGGAATTGAATCTAATTAGAATTTCTGGCGTCATTCCTGTTTTGTCGGGACAGTCAATTGCTGTTCATGCATCAAGAATGGGCATCAGCGAATATCAAGAAACCGGGGTGGATTTTTCTTATGCAAGAAAACTAAGTGAAATGACAGCGATAGGTGTTTCATTTGGTGGCGAATGGTATTCAAAATCGAAATACGAAAGAGACCTAGCCATAAGGTCGGGATTGGGCTTAATAATCCGGTGGAATCGTAATTCATCTTTTGGGTTTGTAATACAAAATCCTTGGCAAACTTATTTTGGAAGAAAATATCATGAAAAATCCGGATTGGCTTTTATGTTGGGATATGGATATAAACCCAGTGATCAGATTCAGTTGAGGGTAGACTTTAAAAAAGAAATTTCGAATGATTGGATTATGATTTTTGGGGCATCCCTTTCCGCATCCTCGGTGTTGCAATGGCAATACCATTTTCGATCCGGGTCAAATACCCATCAATTGGGAGTAGTGATTCAAAGAAAAAAACTGTCAACCAGAATTTGTTTTTCATATCACAATTTACTCGGACTATCGGGAGGGAGTGGCATCTTCAATAACATTCAACAAGATGATCTTTCTATGAAACGAAATTAATTGGATTGTCATTCCGCACTAAGATTACAAAATGGAATTTAAAAAAACGGGATGATGATTTATAATGTACGTCTGCCTTTTTTCTGCTAGATATGTGATTTATACATTAGGTTAATTTTTCAAGAAAATATAAATGAAAAAATATTTTTTATTCCTGATGTTGATTTGTCTAAAATCAATCTCACTCCATGCACAGCAAGTAACAATGGAGGAAGCGGTTGAAAATATGATGAATTATATTTTGGAAAAATCAGAAAATACAGGGTTGTCGACAACGGGAGAGGAGATGTTGGCACAGCATTGGACAATGTTGTTTAAACAACCCATTGATTTGAACCTGGCAGATGAAGCGGTGTTGCAATCGAAATTGATGTTGAATCCATTGCAGATTCAGTCGTTTTTGCAATACAGAAAAGGGGTGGGTTTGTTACAGGATGTTCATGAACTTCAGACCATACATGGATGGAGTTCTGAATGGATAAGGCTGATCAAGCCCTTTGTGTACATTGGTCATCAAGTAAAAGTTTTTGAGGAGTTGAAAAAATCGGTTGTGCATGGACGTTATACCTACCAATTCAGGGCTAACAAAATCATGCAGCAAAAGCAAGGATTTGAAAATGATACCAATGGCATTAAAAATTTTCTAGGTTCACGATGGGGAAGGGCTTTCAGGTTTGGGTTTGATGGTGGAAAAATAAAATTCGGAATGCAGGGAGAGCTGGATGAAGGAGAAAGATGGATGTTTAATAAATCACAACTGGGCATGGACCATTTCAGCGCATTTGTTTCGGTGCTGCCGAATAAGGGTGTGATAAAAAAAGTGATTCTGGGTGATTATACCTTGAGCTTAG
>JAURKN010000125.1 GCA_030831725.1 Ferruginibacter sp. | reverse complement strand
TTATTCAAACAAGAATCTATGGTGTAATAACGAATTAATGCTGATTTGACTTTTGGCATAACATAAATTTATGTAAAACAGAGATATGTCTCTTTTTACAATTCGAAAATGTTATAAAGAGAAGATTTTTTTTACATTTCATTAGATATCACCACCACATATTTAAACAACAAAAATCAATTGTTCGACATGGAGGGTTTTGAAAGAATCTCAAAATGAATATAAAATCAATATAATCAAGACACACTACGAGAGGATGGCATCCTGAATTGTACGATCAGGGAGGAAATCACTGTTAGAAATCCTATGAGTAAAATCGTATTTTCAATGCCGAACAAATCAGATGTTATTCCTGATAGTATGGCTCCAAAAGCATAGCCGGAATCTCTCCATAATCTGAATACCCCGATGGTTTCAGCGCGTTGTTTAGGACTTGATATGATGGAAATGGTATTAAGGAAAGTAGGATAAACCATAGCTGTTCCTATGCCAAGTAATACAGATAAAAAAGATAAAGAAAAGATACTCATTCCAAATGGAATCATCAGGATGGCAACCCCTTGTAATAACATCCCCCAAAAAATCAGCTTTTTTTTGTCATAGAGATCACTCATTTTTCCGGTGAACAGCTGACCGATACCCCAAACCACAGGATATATTGCCGTAATGGCACCAATTTTTCCATGATCAAAATCCAGACTGAACAAATAAATGGGAAGAAGACCCCAAATCATACCATCATTTAAATTATTTACCAAACCGGCTTGCGTTACAGCACTTAATGTTTTGTTTTTGAAACTGGTTTCCCAAAATATATTCTTAAAGGGAATTGATTTTGATTCCATACTCTCTTTACGAACAAAAACACTGGTGTCTTTTATCCATAAGATAGTAATCAGAAGTCCAATCCACGAGATGGCTATGCCTACATAAAACGTATAGGGTGTAATTCCCCATCTGCTCGCAATATATCCGGTCAGAAAAGAAATACCACCTACTGCAACATACCCTGCAAATTCATTCAGTCCCATCGCAAAGCCTCTTTCTTTTTCTCCGACTAAATCAATTTTCATCATGACAGTGCTGCTCCATGCGAAACCCTGGCTGATGCCCAATAAAATATTAGCCATCAAAACAAGATTCCATGATTCGGCGTAGATAAAAAGAAAAGGAACAGGAATGGTGAACAACCAACCGAGCACCAACAGATTTTTTCTGCCGATTCTATTTGACAGTTTCCCCGAAATATAATTCGCGATGGCTTTGGTAAATCCGAAAGCGATGATAAAACTCAACAAAGCAGATTTGGAAGATAAGCCGAACTCCTGTTCCGCAAAATGGGGAAACACACTGCGCTCCAAACCAATCATTCCGCCTACGAACGCATTGACGAGAACCAGCAAAGAAAACTGTTTCCAATTTTGTTTTAACCCCAATGCGATGTTATCTGATTTCACTTTTCAAAAATGATATGAATCAGTGTTATACAATGCAACAAAAGTTACATTTGAAAAGATCGTAAAAGATAAAAACGGAAAAATCACATTCAATTTCATTATTCAACCCATAATACACACAACATGAGTTACACAAATACAGTAAAACTTGGAAACAAACATGAGGAAATGAGAAGACTCCTCGATTTTTATGAAAAAGAAATTCAATTCCTGCAAAAATTATTGACCGAAGTGGTAGAAAAAAATACAGGGAAAGAGACAACGGTAGCTTCTGAACATTACCAAAATCAATTTATGATTCAATTGAAAAATCTGGATGAATATCGGAATCGGATCATCCACAACAAACATTTGGTTTTCTCAGAAATAGGTGAACATGCAGGAAAGGTGGATAATCGCATTCATGATGATTTGTCAGATCTCGAAGAACAGGTTTTTCGGTTTGAGCACATCATAAAAGAATTAAGGGAAGAATTTAAAAGATTCCTGCTACAATGTATGTAAAAATCAAACAGATGAATCCTAAGATATTTTTTCAATGAATTAAAATTTAGATCAAATGGAAGCATTATACAAAGATAATTTCACGGGCAAACATGAAGGAGAAACATATGGAAACAATCCTTTCAGGCTTTTGACTGCGAATACTCTTTTGGACAATAAGGTTCTGAATGATGAGGATGAATATATGGGTAAGATACACGACATCATGTTGGATGTGAAACAGGGGAAGATAGAGTATTATGTAATTGAATTCGGTGGATTTCTTGGGGTGGGTGAAAAATGGTTTGCGATTCCATTTCATCTTTTGGATATAGATCCCAATAACAAGGCATTTCGATTTCATGAGAAAAAAGAGTTGTTTGAAAAAGCGCCCGGCTTCGATAAAAACCATTGGCCGGAAACCAACGAACACAAACAGGAATACGTAAACGTCGCATGGAGTTTTTGGGAAAATCCGGTTTAATAAGTCAACTCTAGTTTGTTGTTTTTTGTTTTGCGTCGGATCTCCGACGCTTTTTTTATGTGTATAGTCAAATCAATAATTAAAAAAACAATTGCATTAATTTATTTACCTTCAGAATTATTACGTCAGATGATGAAAAAAACATATTCAACTGACACCAGTATTTTTTATTAAAATCAAATTAGAATGAAAAAGAACAAAATCATTTATTGGTCCACCACCTCTATTTTGTCGTTGATGATGCTTTTTAGCGCATACAGTTATTTTTACGCGCCTGAAGCGATAGAAGGATTTAAAAAATTCGGATTTCCGGATTATTTCAGAATCGAGCTTGGTTTTGCAAAAGGCCTTGCCGCGTTGTTGCTGATTATTCCACAGGTGCCCAATAAAATAAAGGAATGGTCTTATGCAGGACTTTCAATTACATTTGTTTCTGCGAGCTATGCCCACTTCATGATGGCAGACCCAATGGCCATGATCATAACACCACTTATTTTTTTAGGTTTATTGATCAGCTCAAATATCTACCTGTATAAAAAGTAACTGAGCAAAAACATTCATTGTATGTTAAACTTCTAAATAATAAAACCATATAAACATTTAACCCCTCACATGCACCAACAAACCCGTCCGCCTAAACGCTGGAAAATGTTCTTCATCAGCTGGCTTTTTGTATATCCGGTCATCAACCTGATGTTTTTTCTGGTTTTTCCGTTGATCAGTGAATTTCATCAATTGTTCAAAACGTTGATTTTCACCCTCATTTTGGTACCCTTGATGGGTATATGCATACCAATGTTGCACAAGAAATTTTGGTCCTGGATTACCCGTTGATTGTTTCTTGGCATTATTCTTGCTAGTTTTACAATCTAATTACTCGTATTTATTTAGAATATCTCAAACTTGTGACCATGAAATTGAAAAAAATTCTTTTTGCTCTTCTCATTCCGATTTTGTTTTTGATTGTATCACTACAATCCTGTCAGAAAGAAAACAATCAGAACCAAACCCAG
>JAURKN010000124.1 GCA_030831725.1 Ferruginibacter sp. | reverse complement strand
TCCGCCGGTAGTGCTGATGATAAGGGCATATTGTTTTCCAACGACAACCTTGTCTAATCCGATTGTTTTGGGATTTTCCTTACCATATTCTTCAACGGGCATGAACTCGTAAAAAATCCCATGTTCTGTAAACAGCGTCATGCCGTCGTCTCCGGGACTTTCTTGTGCGGCAAAAAAGCCCTCGCTGGCGTTGTAGATTTCAAGATAATTTATCGGCGCCCCGATGATTTTTTCGAACCCATCACGGTATGGGACAAACGAAACACCACCATGTATGAATACCTCCAGATTGGGCCACACTTCTTTTATGGAATTTTTTCCGGTGATTTCCAGGATGCGTTTCAACAGAATCATGGTCCAGGTGGGAACGCCGGATATCGAAGTCACGTTTTCATTGGCGGTAGCTTGCGCCAGCTTTTCAATTTTATCTTCCCAATTGTCTAGCAGGGCCACACTGAGTTCGGGTGTTCTGATCCATTGACCCCAAAACGGTGCGTTTTGCATGAGAACGGCGCTCAAGTCTCCGTAGTGAACACCATCATTTACCTGATGAATCTGGTGTGATCCGCCCACAACCAAACCCTTTCCCGTCAACAAGTCGCTGGAAGGAAAGTTTTTATAATAGTTAGTAAGAACGTCTTTGCTTGCTTTGTAATGGTTTTCCTGCAAGCTCTCTTCGCTGATGGGAATGAATTTGCTTTTGGCGTTTGTTGTTCCACTGCTTTTGGCAAACCAATTTATCGGCGTATTCCACAAGATGTTTTCTTCTCCGTTCATCATTTTTTCGACTTGCGGCATGAGGTCGTCATATTCATGAATCGGAATTTTCGACTTGAAGTTTTTTACCGAAAAAAGCGATGAAAACTTGTATTGTCTACCAAAGGAGGTGTATTGTCCAGCGGTCACAAGGTCTTGCAACACGTCGTGTTGTGCGGAAACAGGATGACTTGTCCAGTTTCTGATTCTCCATTCCCTCATTCTGGCAAACCGGGAAATAACAGGAGCTAACCATTTCATATCGGGAAGATAGTGAATTTATGAACTTTCGATTCGTTCAAAATCAGGCAGAGTTATGATATTGGTTGAAAAATTAAGAGAGATCGCTTTTTGCTTGTTCGTGCAGATAGTCTTTTCGTTTTAATTCGAAGTTTTTACCCAAGTAGAGTCTTCTTACCTGTTCATCTCCCGCCAATTCTTCTGCTGTTCCGTGTTTGAAAATTTTTCCATCGATCAACAGATATGCACGGTCGCAAATGGAAAGTGTTTCGTTTACGTTGTGATCGGTAATTAAAATGCCGATGTTTTTGTATTTGAGTCGGGCTATTACCTCTTGTATGTCTTCAACCGCAATCGGATCTACGCCGG
Organism: Ferruginibacter sp.; assembly: GCA_030831725.1. GTDB lineage: Bacteria > Bacteroidota > Bacteroidia > Chitinophagales > Chitinophagaceae > Ferruginibacter. The sequence goes on along the minus strand of JAURKN010000124.1, from coordinate 6,705 downwards.
CAAAAGGTTCGTCTAGCAGAATGAATTTTGGGTCTACAGCGAGTGCTCTTGCGATTTCGGTTCGTCTTCTTTCCCCACCACTGAGCGTGTCGCCGTTGTTTTTTCTCACGTGTTGTAAGTGGAACTCTTCAATAAGGGACTCCAGCTTGTTTTTCTGCTCTTGTTTTGAGAGCTTGGTCATCTCCAAAACCGCTTTAATGTTGTCTTCGACACTGAGTTTTCTGAACACGCTTGCCTCTTGTGGCAAATAGCCGATACCCAATTGGGCACGTTTGTACATGGGTAATTGGGTGATGTTGAGCTCGTTTAGAAAAACCTCTCCGCTATCCGACTTCACCAAACCGACCACCTGATAGAAAGAAGTGGTTTTTCCGGCTCCGTTCGGACCTAGCAAACCGACAATTTCGCCTTGGCTAACTTCAAAAGATACGTTGTTGACGACGGTTCTGCTTCCGTATACTTTTACAAGATTTCGTGTGGTGATGGTTAAGCTCATGGGCTACAAAAGTAGGTTATGATAATGATTTGGGTGGACCATCTTGTCTAAAATTAACAGGAACGCTCTACAAAACACCAATCCCGTTTTTTAAATAATTATCTTTGTAAAATATGTCCAAGCGGGCGATTCAACAAAATAGAGCTGAAAAATGAAAGTAACCGATCATATCCAACAGGCGAAAGAAACACTGGTTTCCTTTGAAATACTCCCACCCCTTAAGGGCAAGGGAATTCAATCTTTGTACGATCATCTTGATCCCCTGATGGAACATAAGCCGTCGTTTATCAATGTAACTTATCACAGAAGCGAGCATATTTTTAAGAAGAAAGCGGATGGAAGCTTTGAAAAAGTGGTAGTCAGAAAGCGACCTGGTACAGAGTCCATCTGTGCTGCCATCATGAACAAATACAATGTGGATACGGTTCCCCACCTGATTTGCGGGGGATTTGGTGTAAATGAAACGGAAGACGCCTTGATCAACCTAAACTATCTTGGTATAGACAATGTGTTGGTTTTGAGGGGCGATGCGGCGAAAAACGAAACCACATTCGAGGCAGAACCGGGCGGACACAAATATGCCATAGACTTATTAAAGCAGGTAAACAACCTTAACGCCGGCGTTTATCTGGAGGAGGATTTGAAAAACACATCAAAAACAAGGTTTTGCATCGGTGTAGCCGGATATCCCGAAAAGCATTTTGAGGCGCCGAATATGGAATCGGACCTAAGGCATTTGAAGGCAAAAGTGGATGCCGGTGCGGATTATATCGTAACCCAGATGTTTTTTGACAATGCCAAGTATTTTTCATTTGTCAAATCATGCAGGGAAATTGGCATTCAGGTACCGATAATACCAGGTTTAAAGCCGATTTATTCCAAAAAACAACTGACCATCCTTCCCAAAACCTTTCATATTGATCTTCCCACGCCACTATCGGAGGCCATAGCACAATGTAAAACAGACGCCGATGTGGAACGAGTGGGCGCCGACTGGATGTACGAACAGTCTAAAGAGCTTAAAGCATCGGGGGTTCCTGTTCTGCACTATTACACATTGGGCAGACCAAATTTGGTTGCCGATGTGGTTTCCAGGGTTTTTTAAGAGAAAAAGTTGGTTTTCAACAAAATAAAGCAACCACAGATGGCGTTATAGGTACGTAAAAGAAACTACGTACCATGTCAAGACTCAACATTCACCAAGAAATCCTGCTTGTTCAGGGAACAGGCTTTGCCAATCGTCAATTTTGTGAAAACAAGGAAACGAAAGCCGGCATCACCGGAAACTATCTCACACAACACGAAAAGTTGAAAGAGGCTTGTTGGAATGGAATGTTGAAAGACATGATGCCAGAGTTGTTTTTTCATTTTGATTCAGATTCAAAGATGTACATGTGGCAGATGAGAGAGGGAGAAAGGCTGTTGACTATGGAAATGTCTGAGGAACCATCTGAATTGGATTTCCAAGCTTCCATAGATCCGTACATTGTTATGGAAATACAGGTTATGAACTAATCAGTTTATTTATAAGATAATTATATATAAAGCCCCGATTCGGGGCTTTATGATTTTGTTTACTATGCTTAAGCTTTGCAACAGATCCTTTTTTGGACTTTGTGCTCATGATTAAATCAGGACAAAGTCCTGATGGGTTTTTTAGACACCGGTCAAAGACCGGCGCCATTTGTTAATATTATAAAAAGATATGCAAAGCCCCAATTTGGGGCTTTTTGATTTTGTTTACTATGCCTTAGGTTTGCAACAGATCCCTTTGGGCTTTGTGCTCATGATTAAATCAGGACAAAGTCCTTATGGATTTTTTAGACACCGGTCACAGACCGGCGCCATTAGTTCATTCCAAACACCAAACATTCCAAATCATTAATATTTAATCTCAAATCCAAAAATATTCCTAATCACAAATCCGAAATCACCAATCACTTATTTATTGATAAAAAAACCCCGAAATAAATTCGGGGCCTATATCGATGGTTTGGCTTCTAGTATGTCACAGGTATTTTGTGCATAGGATTTTGGAAGCCTGGATGTCCGCAACAAGACTCGGTGTTTTTCGTAAGGATTGGATGGATTGGTTTGGTTTCATTGGATGTTTTTGGATGTTGGTGTTTTTCGTAGGGTTGGATTGGTTTGGTTTTTCTTGGATAGGGATTTTGTTGTTGCGGATATCTGATGTAAAAGTATATGCTGCATGATTGCTGTCATAATTTACTGAGATGAAAGAAAACAAATTCGGTCTTTATACTAAACCCCTCTATGTAAACATACGTATGTGTAGTAAGAATATCATTTGGAGACGGTTTTGTACTTGATTTAATCAAGACTAAGTCCTGATGGGTTTCTCAGACACCGGTCACAGACCGGCGCCATTTGCCTACTTCAATATGAAATCCCCAAACATCCAAACATTCCGAACACCAAACGATCCAAATCATTAATAACAAATCCTAAATCAGTAATTCAATTGAATCTCAAAAACCCGATCGCTCCGCGCGTTTTGCCTTGCTCACACGCGCAACAGTTTTCAAAATAGTTTTTTGACTAAGATGTGTATAATCACTTCAACATAAAACCAAAAATATTTAATCTTAAATCCCAAAACCTTCCAAACGCCAAACATCCAAACACTCCTAACATTCCAAATCCCAAATCCTAAATCATTAATCGCTTATTTATTCATAAAAAAACCCCGAAAAAAATCGGGGCAGAAAAGGGTTGAGATGTTAGATCAGGGTGTCGTTTTTTTTCGGAGAGAACCATCTGGCTTTGGGCTTTCGCAGCAAAGACAGCTTTTTCGTAAAGCCAGATTTTTTTGTTTCTCGATGTTTAAACCGACGGATTTGTTTTTGTTTTTCATAGGGTTGGCGGGTTGGTTTTTCATAGGTTGGATATCTTAGGTTTCGTAGGGTGTTGGATCAAACGGGCTGATGATGTAAAACTACAGCTACAATGATTATGGTCATAGCAATTATGGTTAAAGAAAACAAAATTCAGTTTTTACACGGAAGAGGAGTACGTATACCCACGTAATAGTAAGTAAAAGAGGTTGACTCAATGCGAATTTTGTATATCATACAAATCTGTTTTTTCAAAGCTAATCCAGCTGTCGCTTTCGAGCATATACACTTCTGTGTTTTCCTTGCTGAGAAAAAGCTTATAGTCAAACTTCGCATAACCGGGAACGATATATCCGGGATAATACCAATCGATGTTGTTTTGAATGCAGAACAAGAGCTTTGAAAGCACAAGATATTTTCCGACAGAATATTTTTTATAATCGGGATGAAAATAATTTTTTATACCAGCAATGCTGTTTTTTCCCATATCAAAAACTCCGACGCCAATCAATAAGTTTCCGTCGAATATCCGCACCATTTTTGTGTCAAAAACAGAACACTCCACATCTTCCAAAATGGAAGCGAGAGATGGTCCTGTGATGAAATCGATTTGATCCACATACAGGTCATGAAGTTGTTCAAGAGATTCAGAATAAGTGAAGGATTCGATTTTTACCTGAAACCTTGCATTTTTTCTGCATAGCGTTTTTTGTTTTGAAGTCAACTGTATTTTGGGCACATCATATCTAATCCAATGAACCCCGTATCGAGTTTCTTCATGATCTAAAAAATTGGTCGTGAATATTTGTGAGCCATAACGATACCACCCTTTCGCTAAAAACTGATCCAGCATTTCTCCTTTTACTGCTGGCAATTTTATGGCATAAAACATTTCGTTCATGAGGGAAATATAATCGGAAGAATGTTGGTGATAAAAGTACAACCGTTCATTTACAAAAGCAGACTTACAAAAGATCAAAAGGAAGGAAATTAAGAATACATTTACAATCATGAAAAAAGGCATCAATAATGATGTGACAACTAAAACGGTAAGTCAGATGCAAATGGAACCGAGAAGTAAAAGTCCTCTAAAAGTGGGTTTCTTGTTTTATATGTGTTTCTATCTGTTTGGATGCACCGATCAGAAAACACCGACACTCCCGGGCGCGAATCAACCTTCCGCCGTTTATTCGTTTACGGTTGACCGAGATCAAATTTTAAAAAACGGGGCGCCATTTCAAGTTAAAGGCGTTGTTTATGTTCCTTTTTCTCCAGGATATCTGCCCTGGGTCATAGAAAGAGAGACTTCGCTTGATCCGGTATTGAATGCCAGAATTGAGGAAGACGTCAGACAAATCCGAGCCATGGGTGCAAACACCATACGGTTGTGGGGCGCTCCGAAGAAATGTTATGAAGCAATCAAACAACAAGGAGGCATTCATTTCATTCAAACGATTTGGATAGATGGGGAGCAGAATGATTTTCAGGAAAATGGATTCAAGGAACAGACAAAAGCCTACATAAGAGAGGTTATTGGTAGGATTTATGGCGTTTTCTCGGATAAGAATCCGCCTTTGGTGGCATATCTGATTGGAAACGAGTTGAGCAAAAATTCGATTTTGCAGACCAATCTTGCTCATCCGAGCATAAACACCTATCAGGGTTTGCATATTCGAACCTCAGGAAATGTGAACGCCACAGAAGCTTTTTTGGCCGAAATTGCGGATTATGTGAAGGAGTATGAAAACAGCAGATATGGGAGAAAAAGTTTGGTTTCTTATGCGAATGACATCCGCACTGCGGACGATATAGATGTTCCTTTTTTAGATTTTAGAAGTCACAATGCCTATTCATATGCGGTTCCGTATTACAGACCAGGCACATTGCCCGGTAGTACATCGGGAACGAAATTTCAGGGATGGGTTGAAGAATTGAAGCGTAGGTTTCCAGACAAACCATTGTTGCTGACGGAGACAGGGTTGAGTGTTTCACCGAATGCGCAACAGGTTGGACCGCCGAATTATGGATATGGGGGTAACTCGGAGCTGGAGCAGGCCACAGGAATCATGGCAAACCTGGAGGACATCAATACGGCGAGCGTGAAGATTGCCGGAGCTTGCATACATGAGTATCTCGACGCATGGTGGAAGTTTGGTTTGGATGATTCCTACACGCAGGACGGGAATGATGTGGAAGAGTGGTTTGGTTTGATGAAGATGGAGCGTGTGGGAGGTGATTATGTTGTTTCGCCCAGGCAAATCGTCGGTTTGCTCACATCTTTTTGGCGTTGACACTGCTGAAAAGTGCATCAATTCTGCATGAGTTGTTTTAATTTCTCATGTAAAATATCTACTTTTAACAAATATTTCCGCTTTCATTTTTGTGGAAGCGATAAGCGATCTATTTACCCATTGACCAAACAAACCTGTATGAAAATATCTTTGAAGGGCATTTTATGCACCTTTGTCCTCTTTTTACATTTTTTTGTTGTTAAGAGCCAATGTACTGTCAGTGTTGGAAATGACACTACCGTTTGTCAAGGTTCTTCACTTGTTCGTACCGCCACTACGAACACAAACAACCCTCAATTTCAGTGGTATCTTTCCGGAAACCCCGGAAACTCCTTATCTACAAGTTCGAGTTTAAACGTAAATACTTCCATAGCAGGTTCTTATATTATTGTTGTCAAGGTTGACAGAAACGGAGGTGGTGCAAACTGCCCCGCATATGATACATTCAGGGTTGTAGTAAATGCAAGGCCAAACATAAATGCGGGTAACAATATTTCGCTTTGTCAGGGAGCTATTCAAAACATCAATCCCACATATTCCCCAGCCAATGGCTCTATTTCTTGGTTTTTATTGGGTTCGACAACCGTTTTGGCAAATACAGCAACTTTTCCAGTACCTACAACAACTTCGGGCGTTTTCAACTACGTAGTTAAAATAGATAGTGCTAACACCTGTGCTGATTTTGATACAGTTAGGGTGACTGTAAATCCAAAACCAACAGCATCGTTTGATTATAGCCCCAATTCCGGTTGTCCGAGAAGGAGAAGAAAAATCTATTTCAATAGCACTTCATCATCCAACGGAGGAGGCAACCTAAGTTATCAGTGGAATTTTGGAGATCCGAACTCTGGAAGCAACAACACATCCACAGATAACGACCCCGAGCACAGTTTCGTGGGAAGCGGATTTAACAGCAGCGGACTTTTTACCGTCACGCTTACGGTCACCACACCAAACGGATGTAGCGCAACAACATCTCAGCAAATTTCGATCGGAACCTTTCCGGATGCAACACTCATTGACACGGTTAACTTCACACCATTTGCCACTTGTAATGCCGGTG
>JAURKN010000123.1 GCA_030831725.1 Ferruginibacter sp. | reverse complement strand
GGAAAAGACCATTGCATTTTCAGTGGAGATACCTTGTTCTTAGGTGATGTTGGCAGACCGGATCTGGCGCAGAAAGCCGCACACTTGACACAGGAGCAGCTAGCAGGATTGTTGTACGAAAGTTTATATGCTAAAATCCTACCGCTTGCCGATGATGTGATTGTATATCCAGCTCATGGTGCAGGAAGTGCTTGTGGAAAAAACATGATGAAAGAAACGGTAGATACGCTGGGGAATCAAAAAAAGTTGAATTATGCATTAAATCAACCCAACAAAGAAGCGTTTATCAAAGCCGTTACAGAAGGACTTACGCCGCCTCCCGGATATTTCGGATTCAATGTTGCCATGAATAAAAAAGGATATCAAAGTTTTGAGACGATTTTGAACAATGGCATGAAAGCATTGACGCCAGAAGAATTTGAAGCAGCTGCAGAAAACACGGAAGCATTGATTTTGGATACGAGATCCAACACGGAATTTTATAAAGGCTTCATCCCTCAGTCTGTCAACATCGGATTGAATGGTGATTTTGCACCTTGGGTGGGCTCCATGATTGTGGATGTGAAACAACCCTTATTGTTGGTGACTGAAACAGGAAAAGAAGAAGAGACCGTAACCCGATTGAGTAGGGTTGGCTTCGACAACATCCTCGGTCATTTGCAGGGCGGTTTCGATTCTTGGCTCAAAGCAGGTAAGGATGCTGATGTGGTAGATCGTATTTCTGCGGAACAATTTTCTCAGCATTTCAACAAAGAGGAAGACAAAGTAATTGACATCAGAAAAGAATCTGAATATAGTGCCGAGCATGTTGAAAATGCATACAATCGTCCTTTGGCCTATATAAATGATTGGATAAAGGATGTAAATCCCGAAGAGCACTTTTTCCTTCATTGTGCGGGTGGTTATCGAAGCATGATTGCGGCTTCCATTCTCCAGGCAAGAGGTTACAGAAATTTTACGGAGATAGCCGGAGGATTTAGTGCCATTGCAAAAACCGAAGTTCCTAAAACCGATTTTGTGTGTCAAAGCAAAATCATGAATGCATAACAATTATGTTAGAAAGTATAAAATACAACTGGTCATTCCTTAGAGTCATCAGATTGATCATGGGTTTTATTGTGATTGGCCAGTCGTTTGTAATAAAGGATGTTTTATTCGGTGTTGCCGGTTTGATTTTTGTAATCATGGCATTGTTCAACAAAGGATGTTGTGGAGTCGGAACCTGTAATACTGTTGTACAAAAAGAAAATCACAATAAAGAAACCACATATGAAGAAGTGGGTTGATAATAATAAAATGTATCTGATCGGCGCTCCCATCGGCGCCATACTGGGATGGTTGTATTGGAAACAGGTGGGATGTGCTTCGGGCTCCTGTGCCATAACCTCCAACCCTCTGAATTCTACGCTCTATGGAAGTTTGCTAGGCGCACTTTTCCTGGGTATGTTTAAACGAGAAAACAAAAAACAAACTGATGGAACATCTGATTAAGAAACCGCAGATGAACTATCAAACCAAAAACAAGAAAGATGAAAACATTCAACGAGATCATTCAATCCGACAAACCCGTACTGGTTGATTTTTTTGCAGAGTGGTGTGGTCCTTGCAAAATGATGGCACCTATTTTAAAAGAGGTTAAATCTGCTGTTGGAGAAGGTGCCACCATTCTCAAAGTAGACGTGGATAAAAATCCGGAAACAGCAAAAGAATTTCAGATTCAAGGTGTGCCTACACTCATCCTGTTCAAAAACGGAAAAGCGGTTTGGCGTCAAAGCGGAGTAGTACAAAAATCCGGCTTGGTAGGTGTCATCAATAATTTTTCAAATCAATAAAAAAAATCAACATGTCATTTTTTCAAAAATTATTCGGAAACGCTCCTTCACAAGACTTGAGCAAATTGATAGAAGAAGGAGCCCTGCTGGTAGACGTTCGTTCTGCGGGTGAATTTGCAGAAGGAAGTGTTCCTGGTGCGGTCAATATTCCTGTGGATGCCATCGCTTCGAATATCAAACGTTTTAAAAACAAGAACCACATCATCGTGTTTTGCAGAAGTGGAAACAGAAGCGGTATGGCAAAAACCATACTACAACAAAAAGGAATAACAGCTGTAACTAACGGAGGAACTTGGAAAGACGTTTTATCATTCGTAAAATAAACCATGAAACACATTGTCCTGTTTTTCTCTTTAATGCTTCTTTTCTTTTCCTGTTCAAACAGCGGTAAAGAAAACAATCAAACAGAATCCGCTTTTATCATGTCTGATGAAAGCATCATCATTGATGTGAGAACTCCTGAAGAGTGGCAAACAGACGGACATTCGACTTGCTCGGTTTCGATACCACTCGACGAATTGGAAAAAAGCATGGACAGTTTGAGAAAATACAAACAAATCGGTGTGGTTTGCCGATCCGGAAATCGTGCGGAACAAGCCCAATCCATTTTAACTTCCAACGGATTTCAACAGGTAACAAACTTGGGATCCTGGAAAAACATCACTTGTAAAAAACAATAACAAAAATGAACTTCATTGAATGGCTCAGAGAACCATGGCCTTGGTATGTGGCAGGTCCTTTGATCGGATTGACGGTACCAACCTTATTGATCATCGGAAACAAATCCTTTGGCATCAGCTCCTCGCTCCGTCACGTCTGTGCGGCTTGTGTACCAGCTAAAATCCCTTTTTTCGCATACGATTGGAAAAAGGAAAGTTGGAACTTGTTTTTCGTAGCGGGCATATTTTTAGGTGGAATCATTTCTGCAGCATGGTTGAACAATCCGAACAATATCATAATCGATCCCAGACTACAACAAGAGTTGGGCTCATATGGCATACATGACCTGAGCGGACTTGTTCCTTCCGAACTGTTCAACTGGCCTGCATTATTGACCCTTAAAGGTTTTATCATGATGGTGGTTGGCGGATTTATGGTTGGATTCGGAACCCGATACGCAGGTGGCTGTACCAGTGGACATGCCATCATGGGCTTATCCACCTTGCAATGGCCTTCTCTTGTCGCCACCATCTGTTTCATGATCGGCGGTTTCATCATGGCCAATCTGATTCTTCCCTTCATCTTATCCCTCTAAAACAAAAAAAATAATGGAAATAAAAAATACAGCATCTTCATCACCAGACGTAAGGTCGATGGATGCCATCTGTGTCAACGAAAGCGAACTCAAACATAAGTGGTATTATAATCTTAAGTATACCCTGACGGGTTTGGTTTTCGGAATCATTTTTGTAAAAGCGGAAATCATCAGTTGGTTCAGAATTCAGGAGATGTTCCGGCTGCAATCTTTTCATATGTTCGGCATAATCGGATCTGCTATTGCGGTTGGATTGGTTTCTGTGTTGCTGATAAAAAAATTCAACATCAAAACCATTTACGGAGAATCGATAAAAATCAACGATAAGAAATTTGACAAGGGCCAGATTTATGGCGGACTTCTTTTTGGATTTGGCTGGGCGATTACGGGAGCTTGTCCGGGTCCTCTATATGCGCTTGTTGGTTAT
>JAURKN010000122.1 GCA_030831725.1 Ferruginibacter sp. | reverse complement strand
CTTTTTTGGTCACCTTTTCGATCATTTTGGTTTGCCCAAATGCGACAGGCGACAAAAGACAAGTGGCGACAACTGCCGACAAAACTTTTCTCATGGTTTGATATTTGGTTGAATGAAGAACAAAAGTAAGCAAATGTGACTCGGACTAAGGGGGTTAAGGTTCAATTTTTTGGTAAAAAAAACCCCGAACAAGTCGGGGTATGTATTAAAGTAGATGAAAGGATGTTTAATCTCTGCTGCTGATTTTAGACAACAAGCGCAGAATCTCCAGATACAACCATACAAAGGTCACCATCAGTCCAAATGCCCCATACCATTCCATGTATTTCGGAGCTCCAATGGCAGCGCCTTGCTCGATCATATCAAAATCCAAAATCAGGTTCAATGCGGCGATAACGACCACACCCAACGAAAACAGGATGCCGAATGTGGATCCTTCATGCAGGAAACTCATATTGTTGATGCCGAACATACTCAGAATCCAAACCAGGAAATAGAAGATAGCTATTCCCATAGTGGCCGTCATCACAACAGACTTGAATCGCTCTGTGGCTTTGATGATGCGGAAGCTGTAGAGGAAATACATGCTCACGCCTACGCCAAAAGTGAGTCCAACTGCATTGGCCACCAGACCGGGAAAAGAAGCTTCATACATGGCAGATACAGCACCTATGAATAAACCTTCGAGCAGTGCGTATAGTGGAGCCAGGAATTTAGCCCATTCTTTTTTGAAAATCATGACAAGTGCCACCACGAAGCCGCCAATCGCACCGCCGAGAACAAGTCCCATTATATTCTCTCCGAAATTGGCCACTTCTTTCCAGGAGTAGAAAGCGGTTCCCATCAGCATGATCAGCATGAATCCGAACTTGTTTAAGGTGCCGCGAACGGTCATCGCCTCAGAAGAGCCGATATTGATTACAGTGTCTCTGAATCTTCCTTCAGAAAGGGTAGGGTTCCCTGATTTAAATAAAGACATAGTTGTAGTATTTTTTTAAAGTTATTGATTTTTTTGAAGGATGCAAGCTTAACGGATAAATTTTAGCAAATGATGTTACCTTTGGCCCCATGAATCAATTGATGGAACGCATCGCCGAAATCAAGTCGGCTATGGAATCGGAATCGGTAACCGATTTCGCATCGCTGGAAGCATTCAGGATCAAATACCTGGGTACCAAAGGGTTGGTGAAAGCGGTTATGGGGGAAATGAAAAATGTGCCGAACGACCAGAAAAAAGAAGCCGGCTTGCTGTTAAACGAATTGAAAATTTTCGCTGATGCCTATTTTGAAAAAATCGGAGAAGGGCTGGGCAATGATTCCGGTTCATCATCTGATTTACAAGACCTCAGTCTTCCGGGAGAAAATCTGCCCTTGGGAACCCGTCATCCCATCAGTTTGATTCAACAAAAAATCATTCGCATTTTTGAAAAAATAGGTTTTTCTGTAGCCGAAGGACCCGAAGTGGAAGATGACTGGCACAATTTTTCTGCATTGAATCTGCCCGAAGATCATCCGGCTAGAGATATGCAGGACACTTTTTACATCTCAAAAAATCCTGATTGGCTGCTCAGAACCCATACCAGCAGCGTGCAAATCCGCGAAATGCAAAAAGGAAAACTCCCGCTTCGCATTATTTGTCCGGGTAGGGTGTATCGCAATGAAACCATATCTGCCAGGGCGCATTGCTTTTTTCACCAAGTTGAGGGCTTGTATATCGCTGAAAATGTCTCTTTTGCCGATTTGAAGCAGACTTTACATTATTTCGTCAAAGAAATGTTTGGCGATTCGGTAGGCGTTCGTCTCCGACCATCCTATTTTCCCTTTACGGAGCCGAGTGCCGAAATGGACATCAGCTGCTTGATCTGTAAAGGATCGGGTTGCAACGTCTGCAAACATTCCGGCTGGGTGGAGATTTTGGGTTGCGGAATGGTTCATCCTAAAGTGCTCGAAAACTGTGGCATAGACAGCAACAAATACACCGGATTCGCATTTGGAATGGGCGTGGAGCGCATCACCATGCTTACCTATCAGGTGAAAGACCTCAGGTTGTTCAGTGAAAACGATGTCCGATTCCTCAATCAATTCACATCCATCCAGTAATCAAAATTTCACACTTTTTTATTCTCCCGATAACAAATTGATCGCGGTGAAATCTTTTTGAAAAATCTAAACACAATAAAACAATGAAAAAAGTCTTTATGACGATTCTTGCCTTTGTCGCACTGACATCTGGCTTCGCACAAAACGCATCCGTAAAATGGGGTGAGGAATTTAAAATGCAAAAAGGAAGTACAGACCTGTCTGTGATTTATGCAGATGCTTCCGGCGTATATGTGAAAGAATCGCACATGGCATTGAAGTCTTATTTTGTGGTAGGTGCCACCATGAGAGAGTCTGCCGCTCTAATTAAATTGAACAAAGACCTTAGCGAGGAATATCGCCAGGATTTCAACAAAGAACTCAAGGGTAAAGACTTTGAACGTTTTTTCTTTTTGAAAGACAAATTGTTTTTGCTTGCAACAGAATATAACAAGAAAGAGAAAAAACTGACTTTATTTGCTGCGCCAGTTGACAAGAAAAACGGAGAGCTTTCTGGTGAGTGGAAAGAATTCACCAGCTGGCAAAAAGACGACAAGAAAGACGATATCAACTTCAATGTCACTTATAATTCAGACAGTACAAAGATGGTAATCGTGAGTAGCATCGAAGGTAAAGAAAAGAACAATTATGAAGTAAGACAATTCGACAACACCTTGAAGCAAGTGGCAAAACCCATTGCCATGACCAACGAATTTGAGCCGAAGACATTCCAACTTGAAGACGTATTGTATACCAGCAATGGAAATGTGGTGCTCGTGGGTCGTGTGTATGAGTATCAGGAAGGCAAGAAGAAAAAATCAAAATATCTCGATTTCTTGAAATACAACATCCGTATTCATAACGACAAAGGAGAATTGGTGAAAGAGATCAACACTGAGATTTCGGGGAGATGGTTGATCAGTACCAAGGTGGTACAGATTCCAAATAAAGAGCTTGTTATTGCTGCATTTTACAGCAACGAAAAGAAAGGAAAAGAAATCAATGGAATTCTCGTACAGCGCATCAATCCAGTAAGTGGAGAAGTGGTAAGTACAAGTTCTAAAGAAATCAATACCAAGTTGATTACTAAATTAGACGATACACCAGACGAAACGAATGACGACGAGAGCAGATCTGAGCGTAAAGAAAGAGAGAGACTAGAAAAAATTCAGAATGAAGAAGATGGATTTTCTAAATTCATGATTTTCAGAAACTTCATTTATACACCTGATAACGGACTGGTTATACTTGCTGAAAAATATCATCATTATACCTATACTACAACAAGTTATTCATCTGGTGCTGGTGGAATGGGAAGAACAACCACTACTACCTATCATGTATACGAGTGTGGTGATTTGATGATGACCAAGATGGATTTCAGCGGAAACATCACTTGGTTCCATGTTTTACCAAAAGAGCAACGTGAAGTGATTCAAGGAGGAAGCTCGAGCGGATTTGGCGGAGGTCTTGGTTTTACTTCAGGATCAAATTTCTTTAATCCATCGGAGTTTAACATGCCGTTCTATGCGGGATTCGGAGTGCTTTCCGGTAACAACAACGCATCCATCATTTTCAACGATCACAAGAAAAACATCAATACCTTGGAGTTGGGACAGAAAGTAAAGAAGATGAGTTATTTCCGTAAATCGGAGTGCTTCTCCGTAGACCTGGATTTGACTACAGGGAATTACAAAAGAAATATTCTGTTTAGCAATGATGATGTGCCTACGGCCATGCCTAGATTGGCTTCAGGTATAGGAAAAGACTTGTTTATCATTGGAAAAGAAGACCGCTTTTTAGGCAGATCCAAAATTGCTATTGCTAGAGTAACCTTGAAGTAAAATCATATCAATTTAATACATGGAAAGCCTTGAAGAAATTCAGGGCTTTTTTATTTTCATGTTTAGTCCCCATCTCATTTCATTAATTTGGAATGCTATGCGAGATGATGTAAATACGGAAAAACATCCGTTTATAGTTGTGTTTAAACGCAGATTGGTTTCAATGGTTAAACTAGCTTACCCTTAACCCACATTCCCGGCCCATCTCCAAAGGAAGTGGGGATTCTAGCTAATAAACCCTAACCTGCATTCACAAGAAAATTCTCCTCCAATTCTGTTGTTTTCAACGTTGAATTGTATTTCGGCTAGATGATATTTACATGTTAACTCATGTAGAAAATCCGAACTGTTCGCAAATTGTGATACTTTCTAAAAAAGCTTGAAAAGTTTCTTTAATAATTAATTTTTAAGTTACCAATATTTGGTAATTTGGCTAAAAAAATATGGGAAAAAACACATCAATTTCACTTGGAAGTCATTTTGAAAACTTTATTGAGCATTCTATAAATGACGGCAGATATAATAATGCAAGTGAAGTAATAAGAGCTGGTCTTCGATTATTAGAAGAGGAAGAGCACAAATTGGTTGTATTGAAAAAAGCCATTCATGAAGGCAAGGAAAGTGGACGTGCATTGAAATTTAATCCTAAAAAACAACTGGCATCTTTAAAAGGCAGAAAAAAATCGAATGGCTAAATATTATTTTACCAATAAAGCTGTAGAAGATTTAGCTGACATTTGGAACTACACTTTTGAAAACTGGTCGGAGCGCCAAGCCGACAAATATTATGAGTTACTAATTATGACATGTGCTACTTTGGCAAATGAGCCAAATTTAGGAAAGCCTTACAAAATTTTATCTGAAGGAATTCTTGGTTATAAAATAAAAGAGCACATTATTTTTTATGAGATATTTTCAAAAAACGAAATATACGTTATAAGAATTTTACATGGAAAAATGGATTTGAAAAATAGATTAAGTTAATTTGGCAATCCAGTCACACCTTAGCCCCCAAACATCAAACGCCAAATCT
>JAURKN010000121.1 GCA_030831725.1 Ferruginibacter sp. | reverse complement strand
TTCCAGTAAAAACTGATATACTTCTTTGTATTCTTTTCCACCGATATTGGCTTCCGGAATTTTGCTATAGTAATACAGAAAATCGGCTTCACGATTCGCATTCTTTGCACAAATGGCGATATTGATGATCATTGCCGTGTCAAAAGGAACCAAAGAGATTTGATCGTAGGAATAATTCTTGGAAATCAAGAAATCTTTCAGTTCATTGGTTTTTTTGAATGCCTGGAATGCACCTTCAAAATCTTTTTCATTAAAATTAGAAATACCAAGATTATAGTACATGATATAGGCCTCGAAATAAGAAACATTGTTCTCCTCTTTCATTCTCACGTCTTTCTTATCCAGTTCCTGGTTTTTTTTGAAAGCGTCCACTGCAGCATTCGTCAGTTCGAGTTTCTCTTTGTTGGAAACCGATGAGTCTCTTGCATAGGCATTATATACTCGTCCTTTCATATACCAGCCTTCGGAGTCATTGGCTTTTTTGGGATTGATTAGGTATTTGTCAATGCCCGCTTTAGCGTCTTTCAGCTTTTTGAGAACGAGCATTTCATTGATGTCTTCCAGATTCTGGGCATATGAAACGAATGACGAAAGAAATACAACCAGGACAAAAAACAATTTCTTCATTTTTTAGAATTTTGGTCGTAAAGTTATCGGTTTCCTTTGAATCCAAGTCAAAAATGAATCCAGATTTAATTAATTATTTGACATTATTCTGTTAATGGATTTTTGAATTTTATTAAAGCCCGGTCTGACTTATCTTTATATCGTTTTATTTATGATCAGCAAGGAAACCATACAACACATACAGGGCAAAATAGACATCATCGAAATCATCGGCGGTTTTGTCAAGTTGAAAAAAAGAGGGACCAATTATTTGGGAAATTGTCCGTTTCACAATGAAAAAACACCTTCGTTTACGGTTTCTCCCTCTAAAGAGATTTATAAATGTTTCGGATGTGGGAAAAGCGGGAATACCATCGGTTTCATCATGGACCATGAGAAGTATAGCTATGTTGAAACATTAAGATGGCTTGCCAATAAATACAATATCACCATCGAGGAAACGGAAAGTAGTCCTGAGGCAAAAGCATATCAACAAGTAACCGAGAGTCTTTTTATCGTAAACCATTATGCCAGGGATTTTTTTAGAGATCAACTGCGCGATACGGAGGAAGGGATTGATATTGCCTTGAGTTATCTAACAGAACGAGGATTCACTCCTGAAATCATAGAAAAATTTCAAATTGGTTATAATCCGGGTGCAAGAGACGCATTGGCTCAGTCAGCCATTGCCGCACTATACAACCCTGAGATTATGAACAAGGCCGGGCTGATTGTTCAACGGGATGGACAATGGCAGGACAATTACCGAGGTAGGATTATATTTCCCATACACAATCAAAGTGGAAAGGTTATCGGTTTTGGAGCGAGGATCATCAAATCAAACGACCGTGCTCCGAAATACATCAATACCCCGGAAAACGAACTCTACGTCAAAAGCAAAATTTTATATGGCGCCTATTTTGCCAAATCCGCCATTGATAAGGCAAATGAGTGTTTGCTGGTCGAAGGATATACCGATGTAGTGAGTCTGCACCAGGCTGGTGTTGAAAATGTGGTGGCCAGTGGCGGCACGTCATTAACAACAGACCAACTCAGGCTCATAAAAAAATACACCCCCAATTTAACCATCATTTACGATGGCGACGGAGCGGGTATTAAAGCAGCCATGAGGGGGCTTGATCTTGCTCTCGAAGAAGGACTGAATGTCAAATTGGTGCTGATCCCTGACAATGAGGATCCAGACAGCTATGTAAAAAAGATTGGCGCATCAGATTTCAAAGCTTTTGTTAGCCGCGAAAAAAAGGATTTCATCCTGTTTCAATTGGATGTGGCATTGAAAGATGCTCAAAACGACAGTGTCAAACGATCCAATATTGTTCAACAAATGGCTGAAACCCTTTCCAAGATCAATAAAACGGAAGATTTTGCCAAACGTCAGGATTATGTTAGGAGGGTTTCGGAGATGCTTAATATTGAAGAATCCGGTTTCAATGCTCTTGTGAACAAATTTCTGAGAGATAAAATCGGAAAAGAACAACAACAAAACTTTCAAACCGAATCTATTCCGTTTGACGATGGACAAACAAATCACCAAGTTGATCAGTACATTTCTGATCTTGTTGAGAAAGACCAACGCCATGAACAGGCTATTGTGAGGAGTTTGATTGAATTCGGAACCAAAAATTGGGATGATGAAAAAACAGTTGCCGATTTCATTTTTTCAGAATTGGATGAACTGGAGCTTATGCAACAAATCCAAAATGATAAATTCATTTCCATTCTGAACTCATATCGATCCATGATCAGCGATGGGCAATCCCCCACCCTCAAAGACTTCATGTATCATGAAGACCAAGAGCTTCAAAGAGAATTGATTCGAATCATGGAAAACGAACCAGATTTGAGTCCAAAATGGGAAGAGCATTACCAAGCGATCATACCAAAAAGAGATGATCTCTATCGCGAAGAAATATTATCAAACTTGTATTATCTGCAATTGAGGAAAATAAAGAAATTGATGGCGGAAAACCAGGCTGAGTTGGAGAAAACAAAAGATCCTGAACAGCAACTGCTCATACTTCAAACCCATCAACTATTGAAAAACATGGAAAATACACTGTCACAAAAAAGAGGGACAGTAATCTATAAGTCTTAGATCAATTGGCATTGATTCAATATGCGACTTCTTTCACCCGACTTCTGGTGGATACTCTTCTTGACTTTGGTCTTTCGATTTCAACCTCTGTGGTTTTGGGTTGAATGCTCTGTTTGCCTGAGTATGTAAAAGAGAACTGTGTAGCACACCAAACATTGTCCAATTCGATTTGTTGGATATGATTCAAATTATGATCATCCATTACCTGCCAATGGGCTTCTCTGCATAAGTCGCTGACTATTTTTGCAGTAGGTTTTGGATAAGAAATCCAAAGTTTGGCATCAGGAGATAAAGCAGACATGATTTCGTTCAATATTCCACAAAGTTGTTTTTGAGAAACAGCGAAAACTATGGCAAAATCAACTTTTCTTGATCTTAATAAAGGAGTAACACTTTTGGCAAAGGATAGTTTGATGAATTGCTTTTCCAATGAGGAAGGCAGGCCCTGAATCAACAAGTTTTTTTCATTGTTGTACTGAAGCTTCTCGAACACAGTTGGATTTGCCATAAAAAAAGAGTTTTAGTTTTGAAGTCGTAACATATTACGATCAATCATCTTCATGACCATTCAATCAACTTAGATTGTATTCAAAGGGGGAATGCAAAGGTATTCAAAAATTGTCATTGTTCAAAGAAAATGACCAAAAAACGGGATAATATTTAACTAGTTGCTGCGAAAAAGTCTCTAGGGAAGATTATTTTTTGTTTTTCCCTTTTCTATCGCGGTATCTAAGGATGGGAACTCTTGTTTCGGCGCCTTTAATAAGTCTTCCGATGTTTTTTTGGTGAGTGATGATGACGAGAAAAGCCACCACAACAGCAAATATTCGGTATGTCAATACATCGTCATTCCATATCCAAATCACAGAAATGGGTAACATGATCGCCCCCAGTATGGAACTGAGTGATACATAACGTGTCAGAAAA
This sequence comes from Ferruginibacter sp., assembly GCA_030831725.1. Lineage (GTDB taxonomy): Bacteria > Bacteroidota > Bacteroidia > Chitinophagales > Chitinophagaceae > Ferruginibacter. The sequence continues at coordinate 2,570 of JAURKN010000121.1, read as the reverse complement.
AGAACAATAATGAATACACCCAAGCAGGCTACTGCTACCAATGGTTGAACTGCAAGTAACATACCTAATAATGTAGCCACTCCTTTTCCACCTTTAAATTCAGCGAACACCGGAAAGATATGCCCTATGACAGCTGCCAATCCAAGTGCTATCATGAAATTGGTTTGCTGTATGTCGTTTTCCATGTAATGAGGCATGAAATAGCAAAGTCCGACGGCGAGCATGCCTTTAATAATGTCCAAGGCCATTATCAGGGTACCCCATTTTGCACCTAGAATTCTGAACGCATTGGTAGCGCCCATATTTCCGCTACCATAGTCCCGAATATCAATATTAAAGAAAGACTTACTGATAATCAGAGCCGTTGGAATGGACCCGATGAAGTAAGCTAGTATGACCAAAAGAATTTCTTTCATGCTTGTTGTAAGGCAAATTAATGAAAAATTAATGAAAAAATAACGCTAATCGACATTAATTATGATGACCTGTGTTTAATAAGCAGTGGTTTTAAGCATAGCCCAACCATTCTTAATTTTGACTTGATCAGTGTAAATTCCATGATTTTTAAGGATTTCTGTCAACTGAGGAACGTCATTTTCCAGTATACCACTGAATAAAACAATACCACTTTTTTTGGTGTGTTTTTTGATGTTCTCCAAATTCTCCACGATTACGTTGAAATTGATATTGGCGAGTATAACATCGACTTCTTCGGTTGATTCTGTAACTAAGGCATCTGCTTTTACAAGTACTGATTTATTGCAATGATTGTTTTTGAGGTTTTCACTGGTATTTTCCAAACTCCAGTCGTCGTTATCAATCGCAATTATTTTTTGAGCCCCCATTTTTTCAGCCAAAATAGCCAAAACTCCTGTTCCTGTCCCGAAATCAATCAAATGTTTACCATTGAAATCAATTGACCTCATCGTCTCCATCATTAGATAGGTAGTGGCATGGTGTCCTGTTCCGAAGCTCATTTTCGGTGTGATTTCCAGGTCGTATTTGGCAAGACTGTTTTTTTCGTGAAATGAAGCCCTCACAAAAGCAAAAAGGGAATTGTCTTCCGTGTCATATACTGATATAGGTTCGAAGCTACTTTCCCAATCAGCATTCCAATTCTGTTCTTTTTCCTCACTCTCACTAAAGGTCACATTCGTTTCTGACGCTATGGCTTCTATTTCCGATTTGTTTACATTATGCTCATCAAAATAGACAGACAAAATTTGATTTTCTTCGCTAAAACCTATCGGGTTCAACATATCCAGTTTAGCAATCAATATCTCCGATTCCTCCTCATTTTTTGTTTCAAAACTAAAGCAATGATATTTTTTCATTTTGTCTCGTATATGTGTTGTCTCGTTTTTAAAATGATCGGCTCAACATACCTCCTAAAAAAAACTGCAACTCTTTTTTGAATTGCAGTTATAAAAAAGGAAATTATTTATTGTCATTTTCCGGTTTTGCAGGAGCCTCAGGCTTTGGCATCAGGGCTTTTCTGCTTAATTTGAATTTGCCGGTTCTCGGATCAACATCAAGTAATTTGACTTTCACACGATCACCTTCTCTGAAAATACCTTCCATGGATTCCAGTCTTTTCCAGCTGATTTCGCTGATGTGCAACAGACCTTCTTTTTTAGGTAGGAATTCAACGAATGCACCAAATTCTTTGATGCTCTTTACTGTTCCTTCGTATGTCTCTCCGATTTCAGGAACCGCTACTATACCATTGATCCAAGACAATGCCCTATCCAAAGAAGATTTTTCTTTCGAGAAAATGCTGATTTCACCTTGGTTGTTCACCTCTTCAATATTGATGGTAGCTCCGGTTTCGCGTTGTATTTCCTGAATCACTTTACCACCTGGTCCGATAACGGCACCGATAAATTCTTTATCGATGGTTATTTTAACCATTCTTGGTGCGTGTGGCTTGACGTCTTCGCGAGGTTGCGCCATACAATTATACATCGCATCCAAAATATGCATTCTACCTTTCTTGGCCTGGGCAAGGGCTTGTCTCATCACATCCATACTCAATCCATCCACTTTGATATCCATCTGAACACCACAAATACCATCTTTGGTTCCGGTTACTTTGAAATCCATATCACCCAAATGATCTTCATCTCCGAGAATATCAGTCAATACCGCAAATTTGTCTCCTTTGGTAATAAGTCCCATAGCTACTCCACTCACGTGTTTTTTCAAAGGAACACCAGCATCCATGAGAGCAAGAGATCCAGCACATACTGTTGCCATTGATGATGAACCATTACTTTCCAAAATGTCGCTGACAACCCTGACTGTGTATGGATAATCGCTACCTGGCATCATTTTTTTCAATGAACGCATAGCGAGATTACCATGTCCGACCTCTCTCCTTCCCACGCCTCTCATCATTTTCACTTCACCTGTACTGAATGGAGGGAAATTGTAATGAAGGATGAATTTTGTATACTCAGAAGAGTGAGCGCTTTCTACAAGCAACTCGTCCAATGGTGTTCCAAGTGTTACTGTTGTGAGTGATTGGGTTTCTCCACGAGTGAAAAGAGATGATCCATGTGGTGTAGGCA
>JAURKN010000120.1 GCA_030831725.1 Ferruginibacter sp. | reverse complement strand
TGTATGCCTTCATGAAAAACAACAAGGCATCTCATTATCTCAGACTGAGCTCTTTCGGATTGGAAAAAGACATCATGCACTGCATGACGCCAAATACCGCTAATGTGCTTCCTGTATATGAACAAGGAAAACTGATCGTTTAAAAAAGTTGATTTTGCGTTAAACTTCTCCACAACTTTCTCTTTTCAATCTTAGCCTCATTTATTTTCATTTACTTTTGCAAATTGCCTTTTTCTCATTCATCGGGGCAATGGTAAAATCAATACTGTGGCACTCCCTCATATCATCAAACATATTTACAACAACGGAACCGACGAGGTTATCCGAAGGGGTAAGAAAATTTTACAGTCGGGTTATGTCGAACTCATAGAACATGACGAATTGATGGGGACCATCGTCTTCAGGGTAAGAGACGACAGTTATTCCACCCATTATAAAGTTTACATCCAAAAATATACCGACCCTAAATTGATGAGCCTGAGATGCTCTTGTCCTTACAATATGGGAGATGTTTGTCGACATGAGTCTGCCGCCTTGTTCAGATTACAGGACATGGCAGATAAAAACATGCTTGGCAGCAGTGTCATTCAATACAACCAGTATCATACCGTGGCTAAAATGAAGAACATCGATCTTAAAATGATCAAAATGCTCTGTTCTCCTGCCATTTATGAAGATGCCGAAATGTTGTTGAGAAAATCCAAGGCAACCATACTGAAAGCGGAAGATGAAAGGGTTGAGGCGGAGCTTAATCATCTAGGAACACACTATTCACTGGTGATTCAAAAGAATGACGAAAGAAACTTCGACACATCTTGTACCTGTGCTGAAACGGCACATCCCCTTTGCGAACACAAAACCATGCTTTTTCTTCAGTTATTGAATGCATACGGCAATAACTATTTTGACTCTATTCGAAACTGGGATAAGGAAAAAAACAAGTTGCTGCAGATTTATGGTTATTCATTGAATGACAAACTGGAAGGTAAGTTTGAGTTTATCTATAAAGAAGGAAAGCCCTTTTTGAAAGTGCTAGACCCTTCCATAAAACGTGTCGTTCAGCCGGCTAACACCAAGCCCGAAAAGGAGGTGGTTCGACCTTCATTCATGCCACAGGAGCCCTTAAAAAAAGCGGTAAAAAAAGAACAGCATATCGCACTCGGAATGGTGATCAACTTCAACACAAACCCGTTTCCGGGGTTCACCCTGGATGCCGTTGTGGGTGAAGTAGACGAAGACCGAAAAAAGTATTTAGGTAAGGTGGAAACCCTCGATTTGACCAAGTTTGTGCAAACAGAAGATTTTACCGAAGAAGACAAATATCTTTTTCAGCAAATCAGAAAATGGCAACCATCGGAGCTGAATAAATTTTTAAACCGAAACTCGCCCTTTAGCGGATTCTGGGACAATATCGTACAACAGGATGAGGGAGAACTGCCTGATGAGACCAAACAGCTGATGGCCGAATACTTGCATCCCAAGTTTAAGAAAATATGTGAAGAACAAACATCGAATCCGTTTGTTTTCTATCTCCCAAAAGGCAAAAAACTCACGACCGCCAATCTCAAAGATATCGAGTTGAGTGATGTGTTTATTCTTCCTGAGTTTCATGTGGCGGCTGCGGAAGATAGCCTTGAATTGATGTGCAAAGCCAGGCTTGGAAAAAAGTTGGTTTCTTTTCAGGATAACGAGAGCGAAAGCAGTTTGCTTTTCATTCAAGATGGTTTTTGTCATACATGGGAAAAAACAGAAGATATTGTTCAGTCGGAAAACTTCATCAAAAAAGGAAACACCCGATTAAGTCGCGAAAACTGGATGGAATCTATGAGTGAGCTTATCTTACCATTGACCAGAAGATATAAAGTTCGTTTTGACCCTTCGCTCATTCGTGAAGAATACGACGTTGTACCGGAGATTAGATTACAACTGCTTGAAAAAGGAGAGCATTTGTTGTTTCAGCCCATATTCATGTATGCGGGCATGGAACCTGTTTTTGGCGAGAAAAATACAATTACGATTCCTGAGGGAGATAAGCTCAGAATCATACACAGGAATGTTGAAGTTGAAAATGAGTTCATCAAAAAATTAACCGCGCTTCATTCTTCGTTTCAATTTCATGAGGACAGACAAAATCTTTCATTGAAAGGAACGGAGGTTTTGAAGAACAACTGGTTCTTTCTTTTCATCGATGCGATGAGAGAGATGAAAGTGCCTGTGTATGGATTTGAGGCGCTTAGAAATTTCAGATTCAATACGGCAAAACCGAGCACGCATATACATGTGAGCAGTGGTCTTGATTGGTTTGATGCGAAGGTGGAGATTGAGTTCGACAAACAACGTGTGGGAATAAGTGACATCAAAAGGGCCTTGGCATCAAAACAATCTTTTGTTCCGCTGAGTGATGGAAGTTTGGGAATATTGCCGGATGAATGGATCAAAAGATATGCGCTTTTGTTTAAGGTGGGAGAAGGCAAGCAAGACAAGCTTCGACTCTCCAAATATCATATGGGAGTCATCGATGAATTATATGAGAATCGCGACGAGCATGAAATTAGTTTTAACCTTGATGAAAAATTTGAAAAGCTAAAAAATTTCAAACAGATTCCTGAAATTCCGGTTCCGGAAAAATTACAGGCTGTATTGAGGCCATATCAAATTGGAGGATTTCAGTGGTTGAATTATTTGCAGGAAGTTGGCTGGGGAGGTATTCTGGCAGATGACATGGGTTTGGGTAAGACGGTGCAGGCGCTTACCATGTTGGAACAATATCGTCAACATAACGGAACCATAAAGGCGCTCGTGATTTGTCCGACGACCTTGATTTACAATTGGCAGAACGAAGTGAGGAAGTTCACACCCGCACTCACCTATCACATCCATCATGGCGTAAACAGAAGTAGAAATATACAAGAGCTTACCGAGAATCAGATCATCATCACCACATATGGTACCATCAGGAGCGACATCAGTCTTTTTTTGAATGTTCATTTTGATTATGTGGTGCTTGATGAAAGCCAGGCCATAAAGAATCCATCTTCAAAGGTGGCCAAAGCGGCAACTTTGTTGAATGCAAAAAACAAGGTGTGCATGAGTGGTACACCTCTTCAAAACAACACCTTCGACCTGTATGCCCAGATGAATTTTTTGAATCCGGGATTACTTGGCTCGATGGAGTTTTTCAGAAACGAATTCGCAACGCCTATAGATAAATTCGGAGAAACGGAGCACAAGGAACACCTGAGAAAATTGTTGTATCCATTCATGCTTCGAAGAACCAAGGAACAGGTTGCGAAAGACTTACCAGATAAAACAGAAACTATTTTGTTTTGCGAAATGGAATCGGAGCAGCGATCTATCTATGATGCATACCGAAACAGTTATCGTGAGAAAATATTGGGAACCATCGAAGAACAAGGCATTCAAAAATCTCAACTCACCATTTTACAGGGCTTGATGAAGCTTCGCCAGATTTGCGACAGTACCGCTATTTTGAATGAAGATGTTGTTTATCCAAATCACTCTATCAAGCTTGATGAGTTGACGAGGGAGATTACCGAAAACATTGGCCAACATAAGGCACTTGTGTTTTCGCAATTTTTAGGTATGCTGTCATTGATCAGAAAAAAACTGGAAGAGAACAGAATTCCCTATGAATATTTTGATGGTTCCACATCTCCCACGGAAAGAGAGAGAGCGGTCAGGAATTTTCAGGAGCAGGATAGCAGTAGGGTGTTTCTTATTTCGTTGAAAGCGGGAGGCGTCGGTCTTAATCTAACTGCCGCAGATTATGTATATATTGTTGATCCTTGGTGGAACCCTGCAGTCGAACAACAGGCGATTGATCGAACCCATCGTATCGGCCAAACGAAGAATATTTTTGCGTACAGGATGATTTGTGTAGACACGATTGAAGATAAAATTCTTCAATTACAGGAAAAGAAAAAAGCCCTTGCGAAAGAGCTCGTGTCTGATGATTCTAGTTTTGTTAAAACGCTCACCAGGGCAGATGTGGAATATTTATTTAGTTAAGAAATCAGAGAGAGGAAAGGTAGTTTTTCCAGCGTTCGTGGTCATCGTTTTTCTTGTAGAAAAAAATGCTTCTGAACGTTTTTTTCACTGATTCGCTCAACAAAATGAACGGGTTTCTAGATTTTTTTTGTTTTTTCATCTTCTTTAGGGTTTGTGGTAAAGGTTAAAACGGAAAAGAGATCAAGATATTGTGTGTGTTTAGTAAATATTTTTTAAATCACAGATAATCAAACTGTTATAATTTTAAAACCATCCAACATGATTCGTTTATTTACGCATGTAAATGTGTTTATCAGCAAGAAAAAGGGGTTGAAAATCCTTTTTTGCCTCATTTCTATAGGGTTTGTGCAATGTGTATACGCTCAAGAAAAATGGACGGCATTCAAGGGAGCGCAGATTCATACCATGGCCGGAAAAACCATAGAAAATGGGGTTTTGCTTATCAGAAATGGTAAGATAGAAGAGGTGGGTCAATCTGATATGAAGCTTCCGGAAGGTACGGAGGTGGTTGATGTTTCAGGCAAACAAATCATGCCGGGACTGGTAGATACCCATTCTCATTTGGGTGGTCCTGAAGGAGGAGACGGATCAAATCCCATCCAGCCCGATGCTCGTGCGCTTGATGCTATAAATCCGGAGAGCGATGGTTTTAAAAAGGCATTAGCCGGTGGAATCACAACCATAAATGTCATGCCTGGTTCCGGACTATTAATGAGTGG
>JAURKN010000119.1 GCA_030831725.1 Ferruginibacter sp. | reverse complement strand
GCTAAAGGAAAAACTTGCTGCAACAAAGCTAAGGCTTGCGACAAGAAAGCAGAAACTCAGGAGAAGACTGCAGAAATCACTAACTAATTCGATCTTCATTTTTTTGAATGGCTTCCAATTTGGAGGCCATTCTTTTTTACAGGATGTTTTTCAGTTCGATAAGGTCATGAATCACGTAAGTGGCATCTATGGTTGCTTCGGCTCCGACGTGATTTACAAAGACGGTGTCCATTCCTGCGTTGATTCCCCCCTGAATATCGGCTTCCAAATTGTCTCCGATCATGATGGAATGTTCGGCCTTCGCTCCGGTTTTTTTGAATGCGGCTTCAAAAATTTCTTTTTCCGGCTTCATGCTATTGCTTGATTCGCTGGTGATCATTTCCGTGAAAAATGGCGCGATACCGCAATTCTCAATTTTCCTTTGTTGCACTTTTTCAAATCCATTGGTGATTAGATGAAGCGAGTAATTTTTCTCTTTCAAGTGGGTTAAGATTTCGACCGTATTGGGAAAAACCGCTTTTTGTGTCGGTAAAACCTCGAGGTACTTCTCATTCATTTTGACCGCCAATGCCTCATCCGGTTTTTTAAAATCCATCAATGTTCGCCACATGCGTTTCCATTTCAGTTCATCGGAGCGGATGTGTCCCTTTTGAAATCGCTCCCATAGCAGCTTGTTATGCTGCGAATATGTTTCATAAAAAGAATCGAAATCACGGGTAACCAGAACATCCAGTTCAAAGTGTTTATAGATTTCGTGCATACTTGTTTTGGAATTCAGTTCAAAATCCCAAAGGGTATGGTCGAGATCGAAAAAAATATGTAGATACTCTTTTTTCATGATGGATGCTCTGCTTAAATGGATGATAAAGGTAAAGAAAGGGCATCAACATTGCCGGATCGCCGTAAATCATCTGTTTTACCAGTTGTGTCATTTATCTTTGTCTGCATAAAATGTAACACAAATGAAAGTGGTCATAACAGGAGGAAGCAGGGGTATAGGAAAAGCGATAGCGATGAAATTCGCTTCCCATGGACACGATTTGTTTCTTTGTTCAAAAACATTGGACCATCTCATTGCTGCCAAAAACGAAATTCAAAAGCTATATCCCTCTGTTTCAGTGGATGTTTTCGCCGCTGACTTATCAATCAAGGAAAGGGCTATTGAGTTTGCGAATTTTGTTCTTTCCAAATCAACGGTAGACCTATTGGTGAACAATTGCGGAACCTATCAGCCCGGACAGGTTTCCACAGACAATGAAGATGTACTGCATGCCATGATGGACCAAAATTTTTACAGCAGTTTTTACACCACCCGCGCTTTCTTGCCCCATTTGATTCAAAAAAAATCCGGACATATTTTCAATCTCTGTTCGATCGCTTCTCTTCAAGCGTATGAAGGAGGTGGATTTTACGGGGTGAGTAAATATGCATTGCTCGGACTAACAAGAAACCTGAGGCATGAATTGAAAAATCATGGTATCAAGGTTACCGCTGTTTTTCCTGGTGCGGTGATGACAGACAGCTGGGCCGGATTCGACAACAGTGAAAACAGGATTATGGTAGCTTCAGACATCGCTGATATGGTATACGCTTCATCCCAATTAAGTCCGCAAGCAGTAGTGGAAGACATTATAATAAGGCCTCAGCTTGGAGATCTCTAAAAGACAAACTTATATCCCATGCCCCGGACGGAAAGAAAATAAGTCGGATTTTTGGGATCGTTTTCAAAGTATTTTCTAAAATTCAGAATGAAATTATCTATGGTTCTGGTGGTAGGATAAACATTATAACCCCAAACCGACTGCAATATTTTTTCTCTCGTCACCACTTCGTTTTTATTTTCCACCAGCAGCTTGAGTAACATGGCTTCTTTTTTCGTGAGCTCAATGTTTTCACCTCGTGCATTGATTGCCGTTAGTGCGTTGAAGTCTATTTTATTTTTTCCGAATTGATAACGGTCCGGAATCTGTTGTGTTACCCCAATTTGTTCGTTCTTCCGAATCAGCTTTTCAACCCTTAACAGCAATTCTTCTAGATTGAACGGTTTGGTCAGATAATCATCCGCTCCTTTTTTGAGTCCGAGTACCCTGTCTGCACTGCTGTTTTTCGCACTGAGTATCAAAATGGGAACCTGGTTGTGCTGCAAACGAATGGTTTCACAAACAGAGATGCCGTCCAATTCCGGTAACATCACATCCAAAATGATCAGGTCGAAATGTTCCTGCCTCACTTTCTCCAAGGCATCCGCTCCGTTGAAACTGCTTGTCACCTCATAATCTTCGAGCTCCAGATTAAGCTTTAGGGCCTCTTGAAGATTCTCCTCATCTTCCACCAGCAATATCGAATATTTTTTATCAGCCATAGTTTTCTTTGATTAATCCATCCCTCACTCCATTAATCCCTATTTTGTATCAATCCTTCATCAGATAAATGGTTTCATCTGAATAACAAATCTCGATCCTTTGGGTTCATTGTCTGTTACAAATACTTTTGCCTGATGGGCAAGCACAATCCGTTGCACCAAAAACAAACCCAAGCCGGTTCCTTTGGCATTTTTGTTTGCCTCTGATCCTGTTCTGAAAAATTTTTCAAAAACCCTTGTCCTGTCTTCAACAGCAATGCCATTGCCCTCGTCTTCAACTTGAATCTGAATGCACTCACCAATCTTTTTCAGACTGATTTCTATTTCAGTATCTTTCGGACTGTATTTGATGGCGTTGTCTATCAGGTTATTTATCGCCATCTGCATGAGGAATGAATCCGCTAAAACAAAAGTATCTTCAAAAAGCTCGTGTTTTATTTTTCTCTCCGGAAAACGGATTTGAAAATCATGAACGCATTTTTCCAAAAGGGCACTCATGTTCGTTTTTTCTTTGGTCACCACATATCCGCCACCTTCCATTTGTGAAGAAAGCAAGAGATTGCTGCACAAATCATTCATCCTGTTTGCCTCCTGCAATGCGTTGCCAATCAGTTTTTGCTGTTGCTGTTCATCCAGCTTTCTCTTTTGAAGGGTTTCTAGGTTCAGTTTGGAAACGGCAATCGGTGTCTTCAATTCATGGGTGATGGCCATCATGAAATGTTGCTGTTGTCTGCTGAGTTTCAGTTGATTGTTCACCGCCCTGAACAGGATGATCGCTCCTGCTCCGATGAGCAGCAAAAAAATTGCACCTTCGCCCAGATATTGCGCTTTCTTTCTCGCTTCCGCCTCCTGGATCTCTTTTATTTTCAGGTCTTTACCGGGCTCATTAAGTGCGATTTCAGCCATCTTCCATTCACTCATCATCTTGTTTTGCCTGTTCAATGCGATATACCACCAAATCAATGCGGCAAGGATATAGGCCAGCAAAAACCAGTAAAAAAAATAGATGAATCGGATCTTGTGGGATTTGTTTGCCATGAAAATGGGGTTGCTTAATTCCGCTTGTCCAATCCCCAGCTAAGCTTGCTTCTGAGGGTTTGTAAGAAGTTGTTTTCGTTGAGCCTGATCAGGTTGATGTCGAAGCTCTCTTTTTTTACGGCAAGCTGAACCTCTTTTCCAATCAGTTCTTTTCTACTGTCCAATGTGCAAATGAATCCGTCTGTTCTTCCTTCCAGCTCAAAGGAAATGATGTTGTTGTCGGGAACGATGATGGGCCTGATGTTCAGGTTATGTGGTGAAACGGGCGTGATCACGAAGCTGCTGCTGTCCGGAAAAACAACAGGTCCGCCGCAACTCAATGAATAACCTGTAGAACCAGTAGGTGTGGCAACGATAATGCCATCAGACCAATATGTGTTCAAAAACTCGCCATTCAGATACGTGTGTATCTTGATCATGGGTGATGAGTCTTTTTTGTGAATCGTAAATTCATTCAACGCATAAGGTGAATTGCCGAAAAGAGGCAGATTGGCTTCCAAATGAATCAGTGTTCTTTTGTCCAATACATATTTTCGGTCTGCGATGGTTGCGATAACGCCTTGTATCTCTTCCTTTCCGATATTGGCCAAAAATCCCAGTCTTCCATAGTTGATACCCAACACAGGTATTCCTGAATCTCTTACCATGGTTACCGTATCGAGCATGGTTCCATCTCCCCCTAAACTGATCATACAATCCGTTTCAGGATCAAGGTCCTCAAATGAATTAAAGGTGGAATATTGATGCGGAAATTCTATCGAAGAATAGAATTGATTGAAAAAATCCTGATAAAAAATGGGTTGAACGCCGTTTCGAATCAATTCATCAAAGAGATGATGGATATCCTTCATCTGGTCATTTTCAACGCCCCTACTGTATATCGCTATCTTCATGATTCCGATGTTTTAAAGATTTCCTCTGGTATGTAAAAATAACCCCTTTTCTCCTAATTGGTTCATACTGTATTCGATACTCAAACGAAGATCATACAATGTCAAAACATCAATTCCGATGCCGCCGCTGTATAGGAAACGATTGTTCAGGTTTCCGCGATACTCCGGTCTGTTGTACGTATATCCCATATTGGCATATGTTTTTGCAAAAAAGGTAAAGGGAACATATGGCACTTCTTTCCATTTGAATGGCATGGGAATTTTAAAATGAAGAATTTTCCGATTCAATCCCACTTTCGCCAATCCACTGGCCACACCATCAATCACATAATATTCAAGCCCATCCATGTAATGGTCGCCGTATCCCATCGCTCTTTGATTGATATAGGATTGTTTGAAAGGCAATTTCAATTTGCCCGACATCAGGATATTGGCTGAAAATCCATGATGGAGTTTGTAAAATTTTCGAAATGACATGTCCAGCGAAAGCATGTTGATTCCGCCACTCCAGCCCAATCCTCTTTTGTTTATGGATAAAAAATATGCTTTTCCTTTTCTGGGATAGTTCACGTTATCTACATTGATGTACTGATGGGAATAGAATATGTCGCTGAACCAGACAGATGATTGATTCATTCCAAAATAATTCGGATTGTATTTGGACTGGGTGATGCTATCAGACACCTTTATATAATTCAATTGTACTCCGATGGAACTCCTTGTGTAATAATTGTTCCGGATTCTTAAGGCGCCTGAAAAAGAAAAAGCAGTTCTGGAGAACCTGTCATTCCTGAATTGTAGCAGTTTGTTGTCATTGGTTGTTTTATATGGAAACTCTCTGCTTTGAACATAGCTTGTTGAGAATGACAATCCCCTCGTCATTTTTTTATTGACATAGGGAAGGG
>JAURKN010000118.1 GCA_030831725.1 Ferruginibacter sp. | reverse complement strand
GTAGCGGTTTGTCACTATTTTCAGCAAGCCAAACCCGGAATGGTCAAATCGGGCAAGTCGGGGGGCTGGGAAGAGTTTTTGAAAAAAAATCCGGATCGGTTGAAGAAATAATCAATTCAAATGGCTCACGATTTTTTCGCAGATAGATGCCATCTCCTCTTTTTCCAACTTCAATTTTTCTCTCGTGAAATTCAGGTCGTCGGCAGTGGAAATGGGAACCAAATGCATATGTGCATGTGGAACTTCCAGTCCGATCACACTTATGCCACATCGCTTACAATCAAAACTTTTCTCGATGGCTTTGGCAATGGGTTTGGCAAAAACCAACATTTCGGAGAGCAATTCATCCGACATGTCAAAAATTTTGTCGGTTTCGATTTTGGGCACAACAAGCACGTGTCCTCTCACCAATGGAAATACATCCAGAAAAGCGATGAAGTTATTGTTTTCAGCAATCTTGTAACAGGGAATCTCGCCTGCTATTATTTTTGAAAATATACTTTTCATGTTTATGGAGTCTTGCAGCTTGTTGTTAAACAGTGATGTTTTCTATTTTGAATTTGATCATACCGGCAGGCACCGTCACTTCAGCGACATCTCCAACCACTTTTCCCAAAAGTCCTTTTCCGATGGGAGATGTGACGGAAATTTTACCATCTTTCAAACTGGCTTCTTTTTCTGAAACAATCTGATAGGTGACGGTTTTGTTGATGTTCAGATTGGTGACGGTCACTTTAGTTAATATGCTGACCCTGCTTGCATCAATGCTTGATTCGTCTAATATTCTTGCAGTGGCAATCACGCCTTCGAGGTATTTGATTTTGGCTTCGAGTATACCTTGTGCTTCTTTAGCGGCATCATATTCGGCATTTTCTTTAAGATCACCTTTTTCTCTGGCCTCAGCAATCGCTTTACTTGCAGCAGGACGCTCAACCGATTTCAGATGCTGGAGTTCTTCCTGCATTTTTTCAAAGGTTTCCTGGGTCACATAGTTTGTTCCTGACATATCTATTGTTCGTTAATGGTAAAAAAAATACAACGCCTCAGGGTTACCAAAGCGTTGTTGTAACAAATATAAAAAACGTTTTTTACAGAAAGCCTATTTTTTCGAGCAAAATCTTGCTCATTTTGTATGTGGCCTCTTTTGTGTAACCTGCGATGTGGGGCGTGATGATGACGCGCGGGTCTTGTATAAGGTCATTGAAATCTTTTTTTTCTTTTGCAGACAAGTGGTTCAGATTTTCATTCTCAAGAACATCCAGAACAGCACCACTGATTTTTCCGGCGTTTAAGGCTTCGATGAGCGCTCTTGTGTCCACTACGGAGCCGCGCGATGTGTTGATGATCAACGGATTTTTTTCGACTTCATCCAAAAAAACAGAATCAGCGAAATATGCCGTTTCGTTTGTCAGTGGCAAATGAAAACTGATGATATCACACTCTTTCTTGATGGTTGAAAGGGAAGCCGAGATTACGCCATACTCACTCGCATCGGGTTTGTATTTGTCGTAAACCAAGACCCTTACGTCAAAAGATTGAAGCAGTTTCGCGAATGAAGAGCCCGTATTGCCAAATCCGATGATACCCAATGTTTTGCCACCTAGTTCAGTTCCGCGGTTTTTTTCCCTTTGCCAAATGGATTGTTTTACTTCTGCTTGGCTCAGGTGGATGTTGCGAAGCAATGAGAGCAAACTACCGATTGCTAATTCAGCTACAGCGTTACAATTCCCTTCAGGACTGCTATGGCAACGGATGTTTTTACCTGCAGCATAAGCGGTATCGATATGTTCCATCCCGGAACCAAGTCTCCCGATCCATTGCAGATTTGGAGCATGGTCAATCAGATTGGAGTCCACCTTTATATGAGTAGAAACGACCAATCCTGTTGCGTCTTTCATCAAAGGCAGCAATGCCTGGTATGAAATTCCGGGTTGATAGTTATAGGCTATTCCCTTCTCAGAGAGCGTTTCAGTAAATAAGGAATGAAGGGATGCGGTTATGATGATCATGGTTATAGTGAAGCGATCATGCTGATTTCGACGTTTACGTTTCTGGGCAATCCTTTTACCGCAACGGTTTCGCGGGCAGGGAAATCAGATGTAAAAAACTGGCCATATACTTTATTCACTTCAGCGAAATGCTCCATGCCACTCAGAAAAATCGTTGTTTTTACAATGTTGCTGAAATTCATTCCTTCAGAGGCGAGAATGGATTGAAGGTTTTTCATGACCTGTTCGGTTTCTTCGGAGATGCTACTGTTGATGAGGGTTTCCGTTCCAGGAACCAAAGCGATTTGGCCGGAAATGAAAAGCAGGTCCCCAGTTTTGACAGCTTGATTATACGGACCGATTGGCGCCGGAGCATCCGGAGTGTTCACAATTCTTTTTTCCTTTTGGGGGTTTTTCTTTCAGATACAAATATATCCTATTTCCCTGCCTATTTTTGCAAAAATTATCACAAATGAAATTGCATGTTTTGGGAAATGAAGCATTGGTTAAGGAGTTGACCGAAAGTTGCCCTCAGGTTGAATGGATACATACTTCAGATCTGTCATCAGCTTTGTCTGATTCTGATACAGTCATAGTTGTAAATCTTATGGATGATGCGATTGCAAATGTGTATGACACTACAAAAAAAATAGTATTGGTCAATTCGGTGACAGATAAGCTATCTAAATACGGACACGGTAATCATGTTGTCAGAATAAATGGATGGAAAGGGTTTCTGTCGAGAAAAACTTGGGAATTGTCAGGGAAGAGCAATGAAACATTGAATGACTTTGCAAAAGCATGTGGAATTTCTCTCAAGTGGTTGCCGGATGAACCGGGTTTTGTTGCACCTCGCGTGATTTCAATGATTATCAATGAGGCGTATTTCGCACTTGAACAATCCGTAAGCGATGAGAAAGACGTGGATATCGCTTTAAAACTGGGAACGAATTATCCTCTTGGACCATTTGAATGGGCGGATAAGATTGGACTGCAAAACGTAAAAAAATTATTGGATACATTGGCCACGGAATCTCCGATATATCAACCATCTGCATTGCTGAGCAAAAAAGCGAATGAGCTATGAGCATCATCCTGAATATCGATACCGCACAGGAAAACGCAAGCGTATCTCTCTCTGAAAATGGCAGGTTGCTTGGTGTTTTGCAAAATGCCATCCAAAAAGACCATGCTGTTTTTCTGCACCCGGCAATCAAGCAATTGCTGAACGAACATCGATTAGACATGAAGTCCATTCAAGCGGTTTCTGTTACAAGTGGACCCGGATCTTATACCGGCTTGCGCGTGGGAATGGCTGCTGCAAAAGGGATATGCCATGCACTTCAGATTCCATTGATTTCGCTCTGCACACTGAAAACAATGGCCAATGCCGTCAAAAGCATCGCTATCGAAAAAGATGCCTTGATATGTCCTATGATTGATGCCAGAAGAATGGAGGTGTTCACCGCATTGTTCAATGTATCGATGGAAACCATAATTTCTCCAATACCTATGATTTTGAATGAGCATTCCTTTTCAGCCGAACTTCAGCAGCAAAAAATCATTTTTTTCGGCAGCGGTTCTGCCAAATTCAACTCAATAATCAATAGCGAGGAAGCTGTTTTCTTATCATCGGTAGATTGGATGGAGTCGATGTGCGAACTTGCCGAGGAATCTTTTTCAAAAGCGGAATTTTCCGACTTAGCCACCCTTACACCCAATTACTTGAAAGAATATCAGGCTTGACATGATGAAGATTCTGAAATTCCATGACTTAGTTATTTATTTTTCAATTATGTTGTAATATATTTGCATTGCTTTATTTCCAAACTTTAAAAAACCAATAGCCTATGATTGTTCCAAATCAATCTGGTAAATCCTCAGACGACCTTGCAGCTACATTGAAGATCAACATCAACAATGTCAAAAAAGCCGCCCTTGTACTAAGAGCCCTGAACCATAAGCTTCGTCAGCAAATTCTGGGTCTTATCAATGTAGAGAAAAAAATCACAGTTACAGAAATCTATGTAAGACTTCGACTCGAGCAGTCTGTAGCATCTCAGCATCTTGCCATCTTGCGAAAAGTTGGTATTGTGAACACGCAAAGAGACGGAAAGTTTATCTATTACACTGTAAATCACAAGCGTATTGAGGAAATCAACAAGTTCGTCAAAGAACTGGTTGATTGATTCTGCCGATAAATTATGCATAAGCGGTTGAGTGATCAGCCGCTTTTTTTATTTTTGCCAAAAAGGAAAACATGTTCATACAGCAATTCTATACCAATTGTCTCAGCGAAGCGGCCTATTATGTGGAAAGTGAAGGTCAAGCCGTTATCATAGATCCGTTAAGGGATGTTGACCAATACATTCGTTTTGCAGCTGACAGAGGTGCGAAAATCATAAATATCCTGGAAACCCATTTTCATGCCGATTTTGTTAGTGGTCACATAGACCTGAGCAAGAAAACCGGAGCTCCGATCATCTATGGTCCAGGTGCAGTCACCCATTACCCCATTCACAATGCGAAAGATGGCGACATCATTCAAATCGGAAAAGTTACAATAAAGGTTTTGCATACCCCCGGACATACGCTCGAGAGCACATGTTATCTCTTGCATGATGAGACAGGGAAACCACACGCTATTTTTACCGGAGACACATTGTTTGTGGGAGATGTGGGACGCCCGGATTTAAGCAGCGGACAAATGAGCAGCGAAGAACTTGCCGCTATCATGTATGAGAGTCTCACCCAAAAAATTCTACCACTGAGCGACGACATTCTTGTTTACCCTGCACATGGACCGGGAAGCAGTTGCGGAAAGAATCTTGGACCCAATACATTCAGTACGATAGGAGAGCAGAAAGCAAGCAATTATGCGCTTCAGCCACAGTCTAAGGAGGCGTTTATCGAAGCGGTTACCGATGGATTAAAGCCTGCTCCGGGTTATTTCGCCATCAATGCCAGCATCAATCAAAAAGGATATTCATCGATAGACGAAGTGCTTACGCAGGGCGTTAAACCACTATCTGTGGAGGCTTTTGAACAGGAAATCACAAATGGAGCATGTGTGATTGACACCCGACATGCGGAAACCTTCACACAAGGTTTTGTTCCAGGCTCGGTTTTCATCGGTTTGGAAGGACGATTCGCCGAATGGGCAGCGACTTTGTTGTCTTTCGATCAGCCGATGTTATTGGTTACAGAAAATGGTAAAGAGGCAGAAACAGTTACAAGATTGAGTCGCGTTGGATTTGAAAACATGATTGGTTTTTTGGAAGGAGGTATTGAGGCTTGGCAAAACAGTGGGAAGTCCATTGACATGATCATCGATATCGAAGCTGACGAGCTGATGATGGATATTCCACATGATCCCAACTTGCAAGTTGTTGATGTTCGAAACGAAAATGAATTCGAATCTGGGCGTCTTGATAACGCATTGAATCTGCCTTTGTCTGAGATGACCAACATTGTAGAACTCGCTCAATTCGAAGAAGACCAGCAATTATATATTCATTGTGCGGGTGGCTATCGCAGTGTCATAGCTTGTTCGCTTCTGAAAAGGCAGGGATTGCATAACCTGAGAAATGTATTGGGAGGTTGGAATAAAATAAAAGAGCAAAAAGGTGCCAAGGTGGTAAAGGGGAAAGCCGTTGCAGGTTAATTCACATAAGGTGATTCCTTTTCAAACCATCTGTCTTTGAAGTCATCCCTGTATTCCCATTTCCATCTTCTATGGCTCCACAAGTAATTGTCGGGTTGTTCTCTGATGGTTTCCTCCAGTAAATCACGATAGGCTTTTGTCAAATCGCCATCCTTCCATTCAGCGCCATTTTCGGTGATGACTTTTGTGTCGAAGCGATATTTTCCCCTTGACAGTTTAATTTGTTTGACAAATATCACTGCGTTATTTCTTTGAACAGCGGAGCGCTCCGGTCCATGAACGAAAGGAACGGGCCTGCCGAAAAACATGATCCAATATGCTTTTCCTGCATCATTCGGATTTTGATCTGCTGCCAATCCGATACTGTACTGCGTTTCCAGCAACTTATGCATCCGATTTTTAAACTCTTTTGTGGATACAAGTCTGGTTCCTTTTTTTGCTCGAAGGTCGTACATGATTTTGTCGAATGCCTTGTTGTGAAGCGCGTGGTAGACACCCACAAATGGGATTTTCATGTCTCTGGAAATAATCCAGTTGGCCAATTCCCAGTTGAACTGATGTCCTCCTTCGAACTGAATCGATTTTCCGGTTGCCGCTATACGGTTGGCTTCTGTCAGATCCATCGAAGCCATTTTCGAAAACGCTCTGTCTGAGATGCTGATCATCTTCAGCGTTTCAATGAATGCGTCTGTGAAATTGCGGTAAAATTTTTTTTCTATCGAAATGATTTCTTTTAGTTCTTTTTCCGGGAAAGCATGAGTCAGATTTGCTCTCACCACATCTCTTCTGTATTTGATGACATGATACATCAAAAAAGCGGTGAAATCGCTGATCCTATATAACACAAACAAAGGGAGCAGGGAAAAAAGATACAATAAAGGATATACAATAAAATACATGCTCAATTTTTTTCAATCAAACCAAGGGTGGTTCAACCCATGCGTCATTGCTCTTTAATAATTCGATCAGCTCGTCTACGGCGATGTGGCTGGGAATATTTCTTTTCACCACTTCTTTTCCTTTGTAGAGCGTTATTTTATCTACACCGCTTCCGACGTATCCAAAATCAGCGTCGGCCATTTCGCCGGGGCCATTTACAATGCATCCCATGATGGCGATTTTCACACCTTTGAGATGATGGGTAACGGCTCTGATTTTCGCTGTTGTTTCCTGTAGATCGAAAAGGGTTCTTCCGCAGCTCGGGCAGCTTATGTATTCGGTTTTGGAAATTCGGGTTCTGGTTGCCTGAAGTATTCCGAAAGCGATGCTGTTGATTTTCTCCGTCGGTGGCAGTATGCTTTCATCATAACGATAACCGAGGCAGATTCCGTCAGACAATCCGTCAATCAGTAAGGCGCCGGTTTCTATGGAATAATGGAGCAGCGATTCATCGAAATTGCTGTGGTTGCTGTCGCAAATCAGAATAACAGGGTTATCGATATTGTATTCCGACAAACTGACAAACATGTTTCTTACAGATGCTACCGCGTTGATATTTTGAGAGCTGAGACAGAGCACAGCAGTGGAATCGGATTTGATTTTATCGAACAATTTATTTGAAACATTTGATCCAGAACCGTTACAGTCGAGCATGACGAAATTGAGCAAATCGGATTTTTTGATTTCATCGTTCAGGTATTCCTGCTCTGTGAGAATTGGATGACATTTTGTTTTGTCATTTGCGTTTAACCATTTCTGTTGGTTTAAGATAACACCAAGTGTTCCGGGTAATGCAAAGGATGGTTCTGTTTTACAGAACAGGAAGTCTGCGGCGGCATCCGAAATGCTCCACTTTTCTGTTTCTGTATGATAATGATATCCTATTGCAATCAGACTCTCTGGAACAATGTTGGAATATTGGTGGAAATCGGCGACGAAGACAGGAACCTGCTCTCCGCCGATGTTCGCCACTGGTTTTGTTTTTCTTCTTTGATAATGAACCGGATTCCAAGACAGATTATTCAATTCGGGCAGCGATTTAGCCGATTGCATTCTTTCCGGATGGTATCTTTTTACGAGGTCTTTGCAAACGGGTATTTCAAATTCCGGATCTTCGGTAAGGGATACACGAATGGTATCACCGATGCCGTCTTCAAGTAATGTTCCTATACCAATGGCTGACTTTATTCTGCCGTCTTCTCCGTCGCCGGCTTCGGTTACGCCAAGATGCAGCGGATAACATTCGCCGAATTCGTTCATCATGTGATTCACCAGCAATCGGTATGCCTGCACCATCACCTGCGGATTGCTGCTTTTCATACTCAATACGATCTGATGGTAATCCAGTGAACGGGCGATTCTTAGAAATTCCATCGCAGATTCAACCATGCCGATGGCTGTGTCTCCATATCTGCTCATGATCCTGTCGCTCAAACTGCCATGATTGGTTCCAATTCGCATCGCAGTGCCATGTGTTTTGCAGATGTTAACCAACGGGGTGAAACGCTCACGAATACGCTCAATCTCTTCCTGGTATTCAACATCGGTATATTCAATCTGCTCAAATTTTTTCTTATCGACGTAGTTGCCTGGATTGACTCTCACTTTTTCAACAATGCCTGCTGCGATTTCCGCCGCGTTAGGGGTGAAATGGATATCCGCCACAAGTGGAGTCGTATAACCTCTCTTTCTTAATTCTTCTTTGATGTGAAGCAGGTTCTCCGCTTCCTTTTTTGAAGGCGCCGTTATCCTGACCAACTCTGCTCCCGCCTCGATGCATCGTATGGTTTGTTCCACTGTTGCCATCGTATCCATGGTATCCGTTGTGGTCATCGTTTGCACCCGAATGGGGTTGTTCCCTCCAATGAGAAGGTTGCCCACTTTTACTTCACGGGTTCTGAGTCTTTTATACTCAGACATCGACTCACAATATTTGAACAATGCCATGGAATTTGTTTTTATTTTTTTCCTAAAAAGAATCCATACCCTTTAAGTATATTTTTGGTCAGGTCTGAACATTTCTTTTTTGCATCACCTTCTTGTTTACCTGCATCAATCATGGTCACAAATAAATACACATGTCTGTTCTCCTCGATCCATCCACAAGTCCATGCGATCTTTTGCTTTTTTTCATCCAGTCCTTCTGCTGACTGATAGCTCAATCGATAAGCGCTGTTGTCTTCACGCATCATCATCCCACGTAATGATTCCATCACCGATTTTCTGAATGGCAGCTGGTCGAAATATAATTTTTTCATAAATCCCAACTGCTCATCCGGAGAGATCTTCAACTGGTTGTTCATCCAGAATAATTCTCCTTTGGCGCCGAAATTTTTGTTTCCGTAACCGATACTGTCTATCCATCCTTTGATCGTATCGCTGCCCATTTTTTCCATCACTGTTGCAAAAAAAGGATCTGCATCTTGCTGAAAAGCATCGGTAAGAGAAATTGGATTTTTCCCTTTCCAATCTGAATATTTCAAACTATCGATACTTATTTCTGTTTTTTCATCTGGCAACACTCCTGTTTCCAAAGCCATCAATGAACCCAGAATGTGAAACGTAGATCCAGGTAGTTTTCTTGCTGTATCCAGCTTCATGTTGTAGACTGTTATTTCTCCGCTGGCATTGTCTATCATGGTAAAGCAACCGTCTACTTGAGCATTGTCGAAATGTTGTTTAAGACTATCGTCCACCTTTGCCTTATTTACCGAGCAACCGGAAATCAGAAATAACATTCCTGTTATCAACAACATAGGAATATGAAAGTTTTGTCGCATGATATCTTATTTGTTTTTGTCTTTTTCTGACAGATGTTTTGCAGTCGCTTCGAGGGCATCATAAAACGGAGCGCCGAATTTTCGAACCAGTGGCTCTTTCAGAAATTGGTATACGGGTACTTTTAATTTTTTTCCCAATTTGCAAGCCGCCTTACAATGATCTTCCCTCGGCTCATAATTGGCGTATTCAGTAACACCATCTTTGCTTTTCGTTACTATGACCGGAAACAGATGACAACTGATTGGCTTTTTCCATTTCACCTTGCCGTCCAGATAGGCTTGCTCAATACCGCATTTTACGATTCCCATCTTGTCTTTGATTCCATACACACAAATATTGTTCCCGATGGTAGGCGTCACCCATCCGTATTCGTTGTGGTAGACGTATCTGCCTTGTCGATTGATTTCGTCAATACTCGTCTCATCCAGGTAGGGAAGTACTTCAGACAACACATCATCTATCATCTTCAATTCTTCTTTGTCCAGAGGTGCTCCTGCATCTCCATCCACACAACAGGCGCCTTTACATGCGGTTAAATCGCAGACAAATTGTTCGTCGATGATTTTGTCGCTGATCAGCACATGGTCTATTGCAATCATGCTGCAAAAATACGTTGGATTTGTATAAAGGGAGGATAAATTATAGGCTTAACGACCGTTGTTTTTCCACTCAAATGAGTTGATCAGATGCTCAAGGTCTTTTCTTAAAAAATCCTGTACAGGTTTTACAGAATCCGCATTCGGTGTGGCATCGAAATAAAGCGCTCCTCTGATGAAATGTTTTGTCGTATCCGACAAGAAGAATTGTAATGCAGTAGCGGCGTTGCCTCCAACACTGAACAAAACACCGGAAACCCCTTTCGGCGTTCTGATCAAACTGTCTTTGATGGAACTGGCCACAACATTGTTTTTGTTGGTGAGATTGAACGCATCGTTCACCATGTAATCGAAAACATTCACACCGGATGAGTCTTTGTAGCTTCCATCAGGCATTTTGATTTTATACATCGCTTTTCCACCGATGATCTTATAGCTCATAAAGACTCGCGCCCGATATTCAGGAAAATCGACGTTGATCCAATAATTGTTCTCTGGCGTTTCGTCGAAATAAGTGCTGTCCTGCATGATGTTCCCGTATACAGGATATTCGAATTGATATGGAAATTCGGGCCTCTCGAATTTTTGGTAACTATGCTCAGGCAGATCTATGTGAAAATATCCTTTTCGTTTGGAAGTATAGGTTGAATTGCAAGACAGAATGATGGCGCAGAAAGAGATCAGCACCAAAGAGATCTGTCCAAGTCTTTTGAGGTATGTTGCGTTATTAGGTATCAAGATGAGGCAGGATCATTTTAACTTTTTCAATTCTGTTTTTGTTGATCTCAAGGGTGATGAAGGTATAACCCATGCTTTTCAGTTCTTCATTGATTTGAGGAAAAGCGCCTGCGATTTCAAGCACTAGACCTGCAAGTGAGTCGCTGTCGCCACGTATGCTGTCGAAAGTGTTGGAAGGCAGATGGAGCATTTTGCAAACATCATTGATCATGGTTTTGCCTTCGAAAATATAGGTATGCTCGTCTATTTTTTTATTTACACTTTCTTCGTCATCAAATTCGTCTTTGATATCACCAATGATTTCTTCTAAAATATCCTCAAGGGTGATGATTCCGGATGTTCCTCCGAATTCATCAACAACAATTGCGAAATGGGTTCTTTTGCTTCGAAAATCCTGTAACAAGTCTTCAATCATTTTCTGCTCATGCACGAAAAAAGGGGTTCGTATGAGAGACTGCCATTCAAAACTAGCTTGTTCTTGAAGGTGGGGTAGAAGGTCTTTGATGTGAAGTACGCCCACAATATGGTCTAGGTCTGATTTGTAAACCGGCAGTCTTGAATATTGGAGATCCTCGGACAATCGAAGAATTTCGTTGAAAGACTTGGAATGTTCGATTCCACTAACATCCAAACGCGTTTTCATCACTTGCTTGACCGTTGTGTCGCTGAATTTTCTGATTCCTTTCAATATCTCTTTTTCCTCCATGCTTGCCTCGTGTTCAGGCAAAAGGTCTATGGCATCGTCGAGGTCTGTTTTTTCTAAGCCAGCAGATTTAAGGGAAAATTTTCGTTCTATCTTTTCGCTGTATTTTACCATTTTCATACTGATTCTATAAAACAGACTATGAAAAATTTCAACCATCAGTGAAGTGGATGCGGCAAACCAGACTTTGTGATGCGTTGCCCAAACTTTTGGCAAGACTTCGGCAAAAAGAAGAATAAAAAAACTGACCAATGCCACCTTGATCAGGAACAGCATGATTGGTGAATCTTCCATACTTGTTCCAATCCAATGATTGATCAGCAGATTCAGAATGAGAATGACTCCGATGTTGACCAGACTATTGGTGATGAGCATCGAAGTGAGCAGTGTTTTGGGCTGCTCCATCAATCGCACTATTCTTTTGAATGAGGGATTTTTTCTTTTTTTAAGAATGTTCACATCCTTGTTGGACAAGGAAAAAAAAGCGACTTCACTTCCAGCCATCAAAAATGAAAGCAGAAAAAGAATAACCAGTAAGAAAACCAATACTGTGGATGCAACGGGAGATACCGTCAAAAAGAAAAAAGAAAATGAATCGAATACCGAATGATAGTCCAAACCAGAGTGCTTTAGTGAAAAATTGTCTGCTCATTTGACCAGACTGTGATGAAAGGAAGTTGAAATTTTCTGATTCCTTTCGTGGGTTAAAGATAGTGGAAATCGAGAAAAAAGAAATAAGGTCAACGCAAAGGATAATTTTCTAAAAAACGGAGAATGGCTTTCGGGAATGCGATTTTTTTCAATCGATTCCATTTTTCGAAATGATATTTTTCAGATTTTGGTTTTTGTTTCATTTCAATGCAGATGAAACGCATGTTGAGGGTTTGATGTGTTAGAATATGTTGAAAGCGCTCAGAAACATGAACTAGGATGTAGGGCTTTTTACATATACTACTTATTTTTTCTGATTCTAATATTTCTGTGGGCTCCAAATCGGAAGGTGATTCAAACAGGATGAATTCGTGAAGATTTTGCCAGATGTCTTTTTCGGTTCTCAGGCGAATAAGCACCTCGTTTCCATATTTGGCAACGATGTAAAACATCCATCTTGTTTTTTTTGTTTTGGCCTTGGATTTGAAAGGCAGTTCATACACACGGTCTGTGAGAAGGGCCTGACATTTTTTGGAAAGCGGGCAATCGGAGCAGAGCGCCCCTTTCGGTTTACATATCGTTGCGCCAAAATCCATGATGGCTTGATTGTATTCGGCCGGATTGTTTTTATCCAACAAGGCTTGTGCCAGTTCTTGGAACATGGCTTTTCCTGTTTGATCCTGAAAAGAGGAGTCAATTCCGAAAAAACGAGCCAGCACCCGAACGACGTTACCATCAACCACGGCATGCGGAATATCATAGGCAAAAGATGCGATGGCCGCTGCCGTATAAGGACCAACCCCTTTTAATTCTAGAAGCGATTCATAGCTGTCGGGGAAACGCCCTTGAAGGTTTTGGCTTATAAACCGGGCTGTATGAATCAGATTCTTGCATCTGGAATAATACCCTAATCCTTCCCAAAGTTTAAACACATCGGCGTCATTTGATTTTGCAAGTGAATGAATATCAGGAAATTGCGACAAAAAAGAATTATAATATGATCGGCCTTGTTCAACACGGGTCTGTTGCAGGATGATTTCACTCAACCAAATCTTGTATGGATCCCGAACTTTTTTCCATGGCATTTCACGGTCATTTTCCGTCCGATTCCAATCCATCAGCTCTTTGGTGAAAAAGCCTTTGTGTTTCAAATGGCCGACCATTTCGACGATTTTTTTACAAACCTATTGATTATCACCCATTTATTTTTTGGTTTTCATTTTTTTTCCTTAACTTACTTTCCAAATTGTTTTTATATGAGAAAAGCAGACCTCATCAACAAGATTTCGGAAAAGACCGGGATACCCAAAGTAGATGTTCTGGTTACCCTCGAAACCATGTTTAAAGAAGTGAAAAGTTCTTTGGCAATGGGCGAAAACCTCTACATCAGAGGGTTTGGCAGCTTTATCATCAAAAAAAGAGCCGCGAAAATCGGACGAAACATCAAAAGGAACACATCGGTCTCCATTCCCGAACATTTCATTCCGGCATTCAAACCTTCCAAAGAATTCATTCATGATGTGAAAACTTCACCCAACATCAAGGAAGCCCCTGAAGTGAAGGAAGATAACGAGGATTAACTTAACTTTGCCGTCCTCCCCGAAAAAAATCGGGTAAAAACCCAGTGAACAAGAAAATCATTCTTTCTGTATCAGGCATTTTGGCCATAATCTTGCTTTTTTGGTTGGGAAAAACCACCGAACCCAAAAAAGAAGCGGCAATGCCTAAGCCCGCAGTTGAAGCAAAATCATTTGATATTCAGCTTTTTATAAATGCTGAAACAGAAAAATTACCTCTTTCTGCCCGAAACAGAAATAAGTCCTTG
Source organism: Ferruginibacter sp. (assembly GCA_030831725.1). Lineage (GTDB taxonomy): Bacteria > Bacteroidota > Bacteroidia > Chitinophagales > Chitinophagaceae > Ferruginibacter. Next base: position 1,662 of record JAURKN010000118.1, on the reverse strand, counting down.
CTTGATTCTTTACAATTTTCCAAAGACCTTACTTCCAAAATAAAATTGAATTCCGCATTGGCTGATTTTTGGAAAGACTATGCTCGTCAGGCAGATATTTACGCTTTTTATCTTTCTGAAGCATCAAAGTTGGAGAATTCGGAAAAAAACCTCACCTTCGCAGCCCAAATCTTTTTGAGTGAGCTACGTCACGAAAACGACGAAGCGAAGTTGGCTTGGAAATCTGAGATGGCAATCGCACTTTTTGAGCAGGCCATCAAACTGAATCCTAACAATGACACACTCAGAATCGGACTTGGAAGTTCTTATGTATTCGGAAGAGGTAGAAGTGGAGATCCTCAACAGACTATGAAAGGCATACAAGAGTTGCTTGGCGTAGTCCGAAGAGATTCTACAAACTGGGAAGCACAACTCGTACTCGGAATCGGTGGATATATCTCCGGACAGTATGATAAAGCGATACTTCGTTTAAAGAAAGTAGCTGAAAACCAGCCTCAGAACCTCGAAGCTGTCGCCTTTCTCGCGGATGCCTATGCTGCGAGTGGAGATGCGAATTCAGCGATAGATTGGTACGAGAAAAGCAAGAAAATTGCTAACGACGCCGGATACACTAAGGAAGTTGACAACAGAATTAAACTGCTTCGGCAGCGTAAATAAATATATTTTTTAACAAAAAAGACTTGGTTATGCCTTGTGGTAAGAAAAGAAAACGTCATAAAATCGCTACTCATAAGCGTAAGAAACGTTTAAGAAAGAATCGTCACAAGAAGAAATAATCCATGCCTGGGTTATGCATCGCCGCTCCTGTATCTAGGGGTGAGTGGATGTATGATATGCTGTGTATTCGGTATTTTCTCCATGTTTCATTTGGGTTTGTAATGTCCCGCCATGCTGTTATACAGCACTCTGCCTCTGTGCATAAGAGTCTGATAAAAAGATTCAGTTGACCAAAGAGTTAATCATCAACGTCATTCCGCAAGGAGTGGAGATTGCGTTGCTCGAGGAAAAAAAACTGGTTGAACTCCACAACGAAAAAACTGATGCCAGTTTTTCTGTGGGAGACTTATATCTGGGAAAAGTGAAAAAACTGATTCCGGGTCTCAATGCCGTTTTTGTTGATATCGGTTATGAAAAGGATGCGTTCCTACATTACACCGATCTTAGCCCTTATTTTCGATCCATTCTCAAATTCACCAACCTTTCTGTCAATCAGAAAAAAGGGGAGCTTTTCGATTTTGGTAAATTCAAAGTGGAGCCGGAAATTCATAAAACCGGCAAGGTCAACGAAGTGATTGCCGGAAAGCCGAATGTGCTTGTTCAAATCTTGAAAGAACCAATCGCAGCGAAAGGGCCAAGATTAACCTGTGAGATTTCCCTTCCCGGTAGATTTGTTGTGGTAACACCCTTCAATGATGTGATCGCCGTTTCCAGAAAAATCCATTCATCAGAAGAAAGAAAAAGACTGCAAAAAATTGTTGAGGCTTTCAAACCCAAAAACTTGGGTGTGATTGTTCGTACAGCAGCTGAAGGAAAGTCCACCGCCGAATTGCATGAAGACCTCTTGAGTCTGGAGAAAACATGGAACAACATACAGTCCAATTTGGCACAGGCTGTTCCTCCAACCAGAATTTTCAGTGAGCAAGGAAAAACGAACAGTATACT